>DALYHZ010000255.1:0-3294 GCA_031970635.1 Methylococcaceae bacterium
CAACACGCACCATTGTGCAGCAAGTTGAAGCGATGAAAGAGATGGTCGACGATTTTTCTGAATATGCTAAACCGTCTAAAAAACAGGCAGTAAACATTGATTTATCTGCGTTGGTGCAGGAAGTGTTGTCGCTGTATGTTTTAAAATCGGGTGTCCGTTTTAATGTGAGTTGTGAAAATAGTGCGTTAATGGTTCATGGCGATCCAGTGAGTATTCGCCAAGTGTTACATAATTTAATTAAAAACGCGCTTGAAGCCATCGATGGGCAAGGGCAAATCGATATTGATGTTCATCGAGTACAAAAAAATAATATCGATTTCATCGAAATCGCTTTGCATGATGATGGCGTAGGTATCCAAGACGAACAATTGGAACAAATTTTCGAACCTTACGTTACCACCAAAGTGAAAGGTACGGGCTTAGGACTCGCGATTGTGAAAAAAATTATCGAAGAACACGGTGGCGCGATTTGGGTTGATACCTCTCGAAAAGTCGGTGCGGGATTTATTATTCAGTTTCCCGTCGATAGACGACATTCTCTTCGCCAAAACCAAAGTACCAATAATATCGCTGGTAATCCAATTGATGAGGCGTAAATAAAAAAACTGATATAGCCGAATTTATCAACAATAATCCCTGAAAAACCACCGAGTAATTGTGCGGGAAAAGTCATTAACGAACTAAATAACGCATATTGCGTTGCGGTGTGACCACTGCCAGTTAAACCAGATAAATAGGCAATAAAAACAGCTGTGGCAAATCCACCGCTTAAATTATCTGCACTAATAACACCAGCCAGTAACATTAAATCCGGTTTCGTATTCGCCAAGGCAGCGAATAATAGATTGGTACTTGCCGTGGCAATTGCACCAAATAATAACGGACGCATAACGCCGTAACGGACAACAAAAACACCACCTAATGCCGCGCCTGCAATCGTCATAAAAAATCCAAAAATTTTACTGATTTCAGCAATGTCCTTTTTATTAAAACCTAAGTCTAAATAAAATGGGTTTGCCATCACGCCCATCGTGACATCACTCATTTTATAAATCGCAATCAGCAATAAAATTAACCAGCCAAATCGTCCGTGTCGTTGGAAAAAATCGGTAAACGGTTCAATGACGGCATGACGCACTTGCATAAAAAACGTTTTTTGAATTGGCGTTACGATTGACTTTTCAACAGTCGGTGAACTTAAACAAAGCGTTGTAATCACGCCAAGTCCCATCGAAGCCGCCATCACAAAATATGCCGTGTGCCAAGTAAAAAATTCAGCAATATAAAACGACCCCGCGCCTGCCACTAATAACGCTAATCGATAGCCTAAAACATACATCGCCGCCATCGCGCCTTGATATTCCGTTATCGTGGATTCAATACGAAACGCATCAATGCTGACATCTTGCGTTGCCGAGCAGAACGCGACCAACATCGCACAAGCGGCAATCGTTGTTAGTTGTGTATGCGAATCGGCATTTGCCATACCAATCAATCCGGTGATAATGCCCAATTGTGCGAGTAGCATCCAACTTCGTCGTTGCCCTAAAAATCGAGAAAAAATCGGCAAATGTACTTTATCGACAATTGGCGACCAAATAATTTTCACCGAATAAGTCACACTCACCCAACTAAAAAAACCAATTACAGAACGTTCAACCCCTTCGTCACGCAACCACGCTGAAAGCGTTGAGAAAATCAGCAAATACGGCAAGCCTGCTGAAAATCCCAGTGCAATCATGCTTAAAACTTTTGGTTGAATATAAACTGCAAAGGCGGTACGCCACGTTCTTTCTGTCATGAATTAAATTTCCTGAATAAATTAGCTTGTATTTTTACAGCTTTTTTACACCAATTCGGATTACATTGCATCCCAACATTTTTGAATACGGAGGATTTTATGAGTGTTATCTATTTAGGTCTGGTAGTCGTCTTTTTTGTTGTAACGACTGCACTGGTTCATGCCTTTGAAAAACGACGGGGGCAGTCATGAGTGGAATTTACTTATTAAGCGGCGTGTTAGTGGTCGCTATTTTTGTTTATTTAGTCACCGCACTTTTCTACCCTGAGAGGTTCTAATGACCAGTAACAGCTTTTTACAAATTGCGTTTTATGTCGCCACGTTGTTATTGCTTGCTAAACCATTAGGCAGTTACATGGCGAAGGTTTATCAAAACAAGCCTACTTTTTTAACAAACCTCCTCGCGCCACTCGAAACTTTTATATACCGTCTGAGTGGCATCAATCGAGAAGAGGAAATGCGTTGGACAGATTATGCAATCAGTTTGTTGATGTTTAATTTGCTCGGCTTCGTCGCTGTGTTTATGTTGCAATTGCTACAAAACACGTTGCTATTAAATCCTCAAAATCTTCCAAACATCACGCCAGATTCTGCCTTTAACACTGCGGTGAGTTTTGCCACAAATACCAATTGGCAAGGTTACGCTGGTGAAACGACGATGAGTTATCTCACACAAATGCTAGGTTTAACTGTTCAGAACTTCGTTTCAGCCGCAACAGGCATGGCGGTTTTAGTGGCGTTAATTCGTGGTTTTATTCGTCGTAATGCAGAAAGTATTGGCAACTTTTGGGTCGATTTAACACGCAGTACGCTTTATATCTTGATGCCATTGTCGTTAGTTCTCGCGTTATTTTTGGTGGGACAAGGCGTTGTGCAAACGTTCAGTGCGTCACACACTGTCACAACCGTTGAAACAATTGGCGACACCAAAGAACAAGTGATTGCCGTAGGTCCTGCTGCCTCACAAGTTGCAATTAAACAATTAGGCACAAATGGCGGTGGTTTTTTCAACGTCAATTCCGCGCATCCTTTAGAAAATCCAACACCGTTAAGCAATTTTTTTGAAATGCTTTCAATTCTGCTTATTCCTGCCGCACTTTGTTACACCTTCGGCGTAATGGTCGGTGATACACGCCAAGGTTGGGCGATTTTAGCGGCAATGACGCTCATTTTTGTTTCATTGGTGTTTGTCACCGTTCCAGCAGAACAAAATGGCAATCCTAATTTCGCTTCATTAAACATCGACCAAACCGCAAGCGAAATACAAGCAGGCGGCAATATGGAAGGCAAAGAAGCCCGTTTTGGTATTGCAAATTCAGCGTTATGGGCAGTTGCAACAACCGCCGCGTCGAACGGTTCAGTAAATTCGATGCACGATTCTTTCACTCCCATCGGCGGCATGATTCCCATGTGGCTAATGCAATTAGGTGAAGTGATTTTCGGTGGTGTCGGTTGCGGACTTTACGGCATGGTGATGTTTGCTATTGTTGCCG
>DALYHZ010000256.1:0-3282 GCA_031970635.1 Methylococcaceae bacterium
AGTGTTCGACATGTTCGCTGGCCGCTTCAGCACCATTTGAATTTTCATGCTCACCAGCTCCTGCACCATGTGCGCCGGATTCATGATGTGATTCATGACCGCCGTGACTACCAAAAAAGAAATGTCCTAAACCAAATAAATCCACCATCAAAATGACAACCATCAAATTTTGTGTCATCGCGTTAATTTTTTCTAACGTTGTTTTTTTACTTTCATATTTTGCAAATAGCGAAGGTAAAAGATGTTGCGTAAATTCGTACTGAAAAAACCGTTTTGGTACTGATGTCACCATGATAGTGAACGGAATAAAAAAAATGGTAGTGACTAGCAAATAAGGTTCTGAGAATTCAATTAACTCAAACAACAGCTCAAATATAAGCTCAAAAAAATGTGACATAGTAATCTCGACGGCAAATGGTTATTCAACATCCATGACATCATCCGCGCCTTTACCGTCATTGACTAAATAGTCGCGTTGTTGGAAATACGCATTTTTAAGAAATTCATAACGGTCATCGGTGGCTTCATTGATTACTTTTTCTGCGCCTAAATGGTCGGCACGAGTATCCAATGTTTTAAGTGCAAAAGTACCGCTACTGATTGCGCTTGCTGTTGTTCCTGAACTTAAACCTAATGCACCTATGCCAACATAATTAACAGGATTCATCGCCGCATCACCAACACGCCCGGTGATACCGCGTGGCGAACTTGAACCTAAAAATGGCAATACCACATAAGGTCCCATCGGAACGCCCCAAACACCTAATGTTTGGTCAAAATCTTCCTTATGTTTAGGCAAATCGAGCATTTCAGCCACATCGACTAAACCACCTAAACCGGCAACAGAGTTAATTAAAAAACGTGAGCCATCTAAACCGGTTTGCGCTAGCTTGAACTGCAATAAGTCGTTAACAGTTACGCCAATATCATTGACATTACTAAATAAATTACTAACGCCTTCATTAACAAAAGAAGGCGTTATCCAACGATAACCTGTCGCAAGTGGTTTAAAGACATATTCATCGGCGCGATCATTAAAAGACTGCACACCACGATTCCAATTTTCTAATGGATCGCGTTCATCTTTTACTGTGCCAGCACACGCAACTAATGAACCGAGCAACGTCACGCTTACCAAACGCACCAATAATTTTTGCTTTTGCATCATAAAATCTCCATCGTCGCTATTATTTTTTATTCTAAGGGTTTTTTCGCGTAACATAGCACAGATAGTAGCTTGCATCGAGTAGCAGGCTTTTTTTATTTCATGACACCGAGATTTTTACCTTATGGAAACGTCAATAATTCCTTTAGAAAAACGCTTTCGCGGTTATCTTCCCGTCGTGATTGATGTTGAAACAGCAGGCTTTAACCCTAAAAAAAATGCGTTGCTTGAAATTGCCGCCGTGATTGTGGAATTAAACCCAGAACAGAATTTAGTTGTCACGGAGCGTTATTCAACGCATGTGATTCCGTTTAAGAATTCAGAGTTGGATGCGGCGGCATTAAAATTCACAGGCATCGATCCGTTTCATCCATTTCGAATGGCAATTGAAGAAAAAGCGGCATTGGAATTGATTTTTAAACCAATTAAAGAGGCGATTAAACGCAATAAATGCACAAAAGCCATTTTAGTGGGACACAATCCGGCGTTTGATATTGCTTTTTTAAACGCCGCCGCGCACCGTTCGCAATTGAAAAAAAATCCTTTTCATCCTTTTAGCACTTTTGACACTGCAACATTAGGCGGTTTGGCGTATCAACAAACTGTGTTAGCAAAGGCGGTGAAAGCGGCCGGATTACATTGGGAAAGTGACAAAGCGCATTCGGCGTTATACGATGCTGAGAAAACCGCAGAATTATTTTGTATGATTATCAATCGCTGGAAACATTTAGAATCTTTAGAATCTGAGGCGAGTGAGAACTCTTAATTTCAACTTTTTGCTATCACCAAAATTTTTATGACCATCAAAAAAGTTACGTTAAACCAAGACAAACTTAATCAAATTGTCACCGATGCTCGCAAAAATCAAGCAGAACGTGAGCAATCCTATCGCGGACAAGCGTTAAAAATGTATCCGTGGATTTGCGGACGTTGTGCACGAGAATTTACGCACACCAATTTAGCGGAATTGACGGTGCATCATCGTAATCACAATCATGATGATAATCCCGCAGACGGCAGTAATTGGGAGTTATTGTGTTTGTATTGCCATGATAACGAGCATCAACGTTATGAAGAAACACGCTTTGGCAGTTCAGAAAGCAGTTCGACGAATGCGCCACTTGGCTCACATAATCCATTTGCTAATTTGAAAAGTATGCTCGAAAGTAAAAAATAAGCAGGAAAATTGCAGAACGTTCGACATGGAACGTTCTGCAAAAAAGAATTTTATAAATTATCTAAAATCGCTTTTTTCACTGCGTCTAAACTTGCATCAATCGTAACAGGTTTCGCGTCAGCACATTGCATCATTGCAGTATCAGGGTCTTTGATACCATTGCCCGTTAAAGTACAAACGATGGTGCTACCTTCTGGGATTTTGCCAGTGCTAATGTCATGTAACGCACCAGCTAATGAAGTCGCCGAGGCGGGTTCACAAAATACGCCTTCAAATTGCGACAACATTTTTTGTGCCGCTAAAATTTGTTCGTCAGTAAATTTATCAAACCAACCGCCAGATTCTTTTTGCGCTGTCCATGCTAAATCCCACGATTGTGGATGACCGATACGAATTGCTGTTGCAATCGTTTCAGGATTATCAACCATTGCGCCCGCAACAAATGGTGCGGCACCAGCGGCTTGATAACCACACATCACAGGTGTATTTCGGCTTACTCGGTCAGTGAAGTATTCTTTGTAACCTTTCCAATAAGCCGTGATATTGCCTGCATTTCCAACAGGCAAGCAGTGATAATCAGGTGCAAAACCGAGTTCATCCACGATTTCAAATGCGGCGGTTTTTTGTCCTTCTAAACGGTATGGATTGATTGAATTCACAATCGTAACGGGCGCGTGGTCGGCAACTTCTTTTACTAATGCCATACCACGGTCAAAGTTGCCGTTGATTTGAATAATTTTCGCGCCGTACATTAGCGTTTGTGCGAGTTTGCCAAGTGCAATTTTACCTTCTGGAATTAACACAAAAGCTTGAATCCCCGCACGAACCGCATACGCAGCCGCAGCAGCCGATGTGTTACCTGTTGACGCGCAAATAATCGCTTGGCTACCCGCTTCCACGGCTTTGGTGACCGCCATGGTCATGCCCCCGTCTTTAAACG
>DALYHZ010000257.1:0-3252 GCA_031970635.1 Methylococcaceae bacterium
ATGGCGGCTGTTTTTGCTGATGTTAATACGGTGAATGCAAGCCTTAATAACGTGCAAGGAAAAGTTGTTATTGCCGGTTATAACAGCCCTCGATTACACGTTATTTCAGGTGAAAAAGACGCGCTTGATACCGTTTGCGAAAATCTGCGTTCACAAGGTTTTAGTTCGCAAATGTTAGCCGTATCGCATGCTTTTCATTCGCCGTTAATGCAAGACATGTTGAGTGAGTTTGCAGAGGTGGCGCGTTGTTGCACTTATCATCAGCCAAAAATTGCCATCATTTCGAGTTTAACGGGTAAACGTGTTGATACCGAAATGAGTACCGCAGAATATTGGGTTCAACACATTATCGAACCCGTACGTTTTTCAGATGCCGTCAATGTGTTGCTAACGGAACATGCTCATATCGCTATTGAAATCGGCGCACAACCACATGCGTCATCCATGGCACAGCAGTCAAGCGGCGCAGAAAATAGGCTGTGGTTGCCAAGTTTAAAACGTGGCGCAAATGATAGAGATGTTCTATTAAATGCAGTCGCAACTTTATTTCAACAAGGCGTTACCTTGAATTGGCGCAGTTTTTACAGCGTCAGTGAACATCAACGTTTAACAAATTTGCCAAATTATCCATTCCAACGTCAACGTTATTGGCTGGATGTCTTACCCACGTTTGCACAATCACCTTTGTCGCAAATTGAGAAATTACCTTCGCTTTACTATCAGTGGCATTGGCAAGCCTCCGCTTTAGTCGCTACCGAATTTACCGAATCGCAAACATGGTTAATTTTTGCCGATAAAACAGGGATTGCAACAAAATTAGCAGAAGCCCTTATTTCATCGGGTCATCAATGCCATTTAGTGTTTTCGGGACAGAAAAATCGCGTATTGTCGTCGGGTTTTAGTTGGGAAATTGAACCCAGCATTTCAGGCTTGAATTATTTACAAACGCAATCTTTATCGACAACGCGTGTCATCCATTTATGGAGTTTGGATTTAAGTGTCTCTTTACGAGATGTCTTATCAGAGCAATCGTTATCGTGTTTTAGTGTGATGCACATTTTGCAAAAACTGCCATTGGCAAGTTTGTGGTTAATTACACAAAACGCAAGTATTCAACCGAATCAAGCATTACTGCATGGCATGGCAAAAGTTATTGCATTGGAATATCCCAATGTGTTTAAAGGTCAAATTGATTTAAGCGATGATGTAGACATTTCGTCGTTAGTCGCAGAATTGAACAGAAAAAATATTGAATTATCGATTTCATTAAAGGGAAATCAACGTTACGTCGGACGGCTATTGCCTTATGAATTAACAAAAGACGTTGTTAAATTCAAAGCTGATGGCACTTATTTAATTAGCGGCGGTTTGGGCGCATTAGGGTTGCAAATTGCCAAATCGCTGGCTGAAAAAGGCGCGAAAACGTTAGTTTTATTAGCTCGACGCACGGCAACTAAAGAACAAGAAACCGCGCTAGCAGAATTAAAACAATTCGGCTGTGTCGTTCACACAGTGCAAGCGGATGTTTCTTTAGAATCGGACATGAAACGTGTTGCAACAGAGGTAGATAATTTACCTCCGTTAAGCGGTATTATTCATGCGGCAGGTGTGGCGGTAGATAAACCATTATCAAAACTTTCTGAAGAAGATTTTTGCCAAGTATTGCAAGCCAAAGTGCAAGGCGCGTATTGGTTACATCAGTTGAGTTTAAATTTCGAATTGGATTTCTTCTGTTTATTATCATCGATTGCCGCCATTTGGGGAGCAAAAGAACGTGCGGCTTATGCGGCGGCAAATCAGTTTTTAGATGCACTCAGTGCTTATCGCCAACACCAAAAACTTCCCGCAATTAGTCTAAATTTAGGCGCGTGGCAAGGTGAAGGCATGGCCGCTAATTTAGAACATGAATTAACACAAAGTGGTATTCGTGCTTTAAATCCAAAACAAATTTTAATGGATTTGCCACAAATTTTAGCGACACCTATTTCGCAGTTAATTATCGTCGATGCAAATTGGGCAACCTTGTCAGAATTGTTTTCAGGTTATGCGGGTGCTGATTTATTTGAGTATCTTTATAAAACGAAAACACCAAAACCACCTGTTTCACAAACAGATAATTTTTTTGAAACCTTACAACTTACTCCGAAAAATCAGCAGTTCGCATTATTAAGTGAACGTTTGAAAATGGAATTAAGTGACACGTTAGGATTGAAAAATAATAAAACGGTTGATGTGGAACGTGGTTTCTTTGAAATGGGCATGGATTCTTTAATGGCAGTGCAGTTTAGAGTGCGACTTAACCATTTATTCAATTTGCACTTGCCGGCAACGCTAGCATTTGATTACCCGAATATTCAACTTTTGACTGTGTTTCTTTTAAATCAATTGTCAAACAGGCTAATCGTTGAAACAAAAAGTACAGATTCAAATCAATTAAATATGGAAATTGAAGCGGAACTTTGTGCGTTGGAAAATTTATTACGGGATGAAGGGTAATGAACGATAGAATTCTCAATGCGCTTAGAGGCGCACGTCAGAAAATTGAACAATTACAACGCACCGAATCTGACGATATTGCAATTATTGGTATCGGGTGTCGTTTTCCTGCCGGTATTGATAGTCCTGAAAGTTATTGGCAACTGTTATCACAAGGCATTGATGCCATTAGTGAAATTCCTTCGCAACGTTGGGATGGTCAAAAATATTATCATTTTGAACCGAATACAGTAGGTTTTACTAATACAAAACGCGCGGCATTTATTGATGCCGTTGACCAATTTGACCCACAATTTTTCAATATTTCACCACGCGAAGCGGTAAATCTCGACCCACAACAACGTTTAATTTTAGAAACATCGTGGGAAGCCTTAGAACGCGCTGGACAAATGCCAGAGCGTTTAGCAGGTACAAAAGCAGGGGTTTTTATTGGCATTACGGCAAATGATTACGCACAATTATCAGATGATTTAGGTCGTTATGATGCTTATTTTAATAGCGGTAACAGTTTGAATGTTGCCGCAGGGCGCGTGTCTTACACATTAGGTTTTACAGGTCCAAGTCTTGCAGTCGATACGGCATGTTCGTCGTCATTAACAGCCGTGCATTTAGCGTGTCAAAGTCTTAAACAACGTGAATGTCGATTAGCCTTAGCCGGTGGTGTGAATTTGATGTTGTTAGCGGAAAACTTTGTCGCATTATCTCAAGCCGGCATGCTATCAAGTGATGGTCATTGCAAAACTTTTGATGCGTCGG
>DALYHZ010000258.1:0-3234 GCA_031970635.1 Methylococcaceae bacterium
ATCAGAGGCGATGTAATTCGATTCTGGAAGCGGTGTTCCCATTGGTTTAAAGAGAATTGGCAAACTGGTATCCACAGCCGTCTGTTCAATTTCAGCGTATTTTTCACCGTCATAATGGAAAATTTTAAAACGAAATGGACTGGCGGCAATTCGCGCAAGTCCAACAATTAACGTATGTTTTTTATTGGCGTAACTTTCTTGCAATTGCGTATCACGGTTCACGTCAATCACATAATTCGGTTGAAAACTTGCCAGCCAATCATGAAATTCCGCTCGCGACCATTTCGATTCTTTGTACGTTTTATCCAAAAATTGAGTTAAAAAATTGCGACCCCGTTTTAATTCTTGATTCATTGCCGCACGAGGGAATTCGTACATCAATTTCGGAGCCATCGGTTTTCCGCCATTCATAGCTAAAATCAAACTTTCACTGTCAGCAGGTATAGGCGAACCATTTAATTTACTTTTTACATCGAACAACACGCCACAACCTAAATACGGGACAACTTCATTATTTTTAATTCCTGTAAGAATTTCTGAAAAAACATCGTTAAACATAAGTAACTCCTTCGTTGATTATCAAAATAGGTAATTACTTTGCGGGTGCAATAATCAATCCAGCTTGTTTGAAAATTAACAATGCTAGAAAAATCAACGTGTTTTTCTTGAATTTGCCAGATAAAAAATTGTTCGATTTCGTACAATGCCCTTTTATTTGCCACACAATTGTTTTTCCATACTCAATATCCATGGTTTTTGACATACAGATAACAGGGCAAGCAAAATCAGCGAATGAAGCAGAAGGGATAATACAGTTGAGAAACATGGTTTTGATGAACTACATGATTTAGCCATTATCGGATTCGGTGGCATAAAACCATAAAGTATCAGCATATTAAATAATTAACATGACGGCACAGCGTCTTTATCTATCCCGTAACTATACGATGATTGCAATTACTTTGTTATTTGAAACAACAAGTAGTTATTTTTATTTCACAGAATTAACTTTAATGTTTACCCAGTATGATGGGAAAAATAACAAGCATGACTTGGTAGTTTTAATGCAATAACCTCAAATAAAATACAAAACATTATCGTGGTCGTGGACGTTAAGACTAAATATTTGAGGAATAAACAAAATGACTTATAAAGTGATGATTGTGGACGATTCGGTGATGATGCGAAAGGTTATTCACGGTCTAGTTACTAAGTGGGCGAATTTTGAAATAGTTGCAATTGTTGAAAACGGAAAAAAAGCCTTAGACGAATTAACTACCCATCCTGAATTGTCACTAATTCTACTTGATCTTGAAATGCCTGAAATGGACGGATTGGAATTCTTGCAACATGCCAGATTACGCACGAAAGCGAAAATTGTTGTTTTGTCTTCTTTTGTCCAAACACGTTCGCCTAATGCATTAAAAGCACTACAACTTGGTGCAGACGCAATTGTACCAAAACCCTTTGGCGCACCTTCGCTCGATTTAGTTGAAAAACGTAATGCCGAATTAGAACACACTATTAAAACGGTCTTGGAATCAGAATCCTGTTAATAAATGTCATCAAAAATGGTTGAATTTAATGCCCTCCTGCACCGCTTCTATCCGCAGCTACTTTCTTCAAAAGTGGTGTAAGTAATAATGCAGATAAGAAAATAAACGAAATAATCTGAAACAAATTATTAAAGGTCATCACTTCCGCTTCGCGCAACGCTAGATTAGTTAGTCGGGCAATTTCGATTTGCGTTAAATGTTGTCCAATTTCATCGGTTGCGCTAACTGATTCTCGCAACGCGCCATAATGGGTTTTGTTTAATGTTAACATCAACGTGTTCGCCACCGCCAAGCCCATCGCCCCGCCTAAATTCCGCATTAGATTATACAAACCACTCGCATTTTTTACTTCTTCAACCGGCAACAAACCTAACGCCAACGTGTTAATTGGTAAAAAACACAACATCAATGCCCCACCACGAATGGCTTGTGGCAAGAAAAATTCCCAATAACCAGATTCTGCCGTTAATTCGCCATTTAACCAACACCCTAATGAAAATAAACACATACCTAAACAAAGCATCAATCGTAAATCAATTTTCTTTTCGATAGGTCCTGCAATGAAAGCGGATACTAACTGAAACAGACCAACGACCATTAAATAATAGCCAATCTGTAAACTATTCAAGCCTTTCACGCTACCCAAATAAATGGGCGTTAAATAAATAATTGTGTAAAGTCCAATTCCTAAAATAAAAGTAAAGGCACACCCAATGGCAAAATTACGGTTTTTAAACGCGTACAAGTCGATAATGGGATGTGGGTTTATCAGCTCCCACCAAAACATGGCTATTCCGCTAATGGTTGCGACAACCGTTAACATCAAAATCAAATCATCTTCAAACCATTGGTCTTTTGCACCTTCTTCGAGAACATACTGCAAACTGCCGAGAAAAATTGCAATTAACGCAATGCCAATAAAATCGATTTTTTGTAATAATCCCCAATTGGGTTTGTCGATGTCTAAGAATTGAAAAACTAAAAAACAAACCACAAACCCTGGAATAACGTTAATTAAAAACAGTAATTGCCAACTAAACGCATCCGTTAAATAACCGCCTAACACAGGACCAATTGTGGGGGCCATCGTAACAATCAGTCCGACGACAATCGTCATTGATGATTGCAACCGAGGAGGAAATAAAATGAAAATTACCGTAAAGGTCATCGGAATCATCGCACCGCCCATGAATCCTTGAATACACCGAAACACAATCATTGCCGGTAAATTCCACGCGAATGCACACGCCAAACTGGCTAATGTAAATCCCCCTGCAGATAAAACGAATAAATAGCGCGTCGAGAAAACGCGTCCAAGCCAGCCCGATAACGGAATGATGATAACTTCGGCGATTAAATACGATGTTTGCACCCACGCAATTTCATCCTGTGTTGCAGATAAACCGGCTTGGATTTCTTGCAAGGAACTGGCAACGATTTGAATGTCCAAAACTGCCATAAAAATGCCAATTGCCATACTAAAAAAACCAATCCACTCTCCTGTGGTTAAGATTCTTTCCCCTCTTTCGTTGACTGCGATGGTCATAGCGGTTTCACTTGCACTTTCACGGTGGTAGATAAGCCTGATTTTAACAATGCTGTATTTTCATTGGCATCAAACACAATTTTGACGGGCACGCGACGCACAATTTTTGTGAAATTTCCGGTCGCATTTTCG
>DALYHZ010000259.1:0-3225 GCA_031970635.1 Methylococcaceae bacterium
AACTGCAAGTTTATGTGGCGCGAGATAATTTGCCCGAAGGCGTTTATAACGACCAATTTAAAAAATGGGATATTGGCGACATTTTGGGCGCAGAAGGGTATTTATTTAAAACCCAAACGGGTGAACTAAGTGTCAAAGTCGATAACATTCGCTTGCTCACCAAAGCCTTGCGTCCGTTACCTGAAAAATTCCACGGCATTGCAGACCAAGAAATCAAATATCGTCAACGGTATTTAGATTTAATCATGAGCCAAGAATCACGCGATACATTCAGAATTCGCTCGCAAATCGTGGCGTTCATTCGTAACTTTTTAACACAACGACAATTTTTAGAAGTTGAAACGCCGATGATGCAAGTCATTCCAGGTGGTGCGACAGCGCGACCTTTTACGACGCATCACAACGCGCTTGACATGGATATGTTCTTGCGAATTGCGCCCGAATTGTATTTAAAACGTTTGGTTGTTGGTGGCTTTGAGCGCGTGTTTGAAATTAACCGTAACTTTAGAAACGAAGGGCTATCGACACGCCACAATCCTGAATTCACGATGCTTGAATTCTGGCAAGCCTATGCGGAATATCATGAACTCATGGATTTAACCGAAGAAATGTTGCGCGGCATTGCTCAAGAAGTGCTGGGCAAAACGGTGATTACTTATCAAGGTGAAGAGTACGACTTCGGCAAACCATTTGCGCGAATGACGGTGTTTGATTCGATTTTGCATTTCAATCCTGATTTAAAACCTGAAAACATTTCAACCCGCGAAGAAGCTGAAAAAGTCGCACAAAATTTAAAAATTCCTGTCAAAGACAGTTACGGTTTGGGCAAAATCCAAATCGAAATTTTTGAAAAAACCGTTGAAAGCCGCTTGATGAATCCAACGTTTATTACGGCGTATCCTGTTGAAGTGTCGCCACTTGCACGTCGTAGCGATAATGACCCGCACGTTACAGACCGATTTGAGTTTTTTGTTGGTGGACGTGAAATCGCTAACGGCTTCACAGAGTTAAACGATGCTGAAGACCAAGCGGCGCGTTTCCAACAACAAGTCAATGAAAAAGAAGCTGGCGACGACGAAGCGATGCACTTTGATGCGGATTACATTACCGCGCTTGAACACGGTATGCCGCCAACAGCAGGTGAGGGGATTGGTATCGATAGATTGGTGATGTTATTTACCGATTCGCCATCGATTCGAGATGTGTTGTTATTCCCACACATGAGACCTAAATAAGCCGTGATTTATTTTGATAACAACGCCACAACGCCTATCGATGAGCGCGTGTTAGAAGCGATGATGCCGTTTTTGAAAAACATGTACGGCAATCCATCTAGCGTGCATCGTTTGGGGAGAATTGCAAACAGTGCAATTGAAACCGCGCGTGAACAAGTTGCTGCGCTGATTGATGCTGAACCGTCACAAGTCATTTTTACTAGCGGCGGAACGGAAGCAAATAATTTGGCGTTAAATTCTGCGTTTGGGCGCGTGGCGATTTCGGCAATTGAACATCCATCCGTTTTTGAGCCGGCAAAGCGTTACAACCCAGAGGTTATTCCAGTTAACCGTGATGGTTTGATTGAGTCGCAAACGATTTCGGATTTGATTGCAAAACGTCCTGATTTTGTCTCGATTATGCTGGCAAATAATGAAAACGGCGTAATTCAACCGATTGCCGACATTGCCAAACAACTGACTGAACGTGGCATTATTGTTCACACCGATGCAGTGCAAGCGGTGGGAAAAATCCCTGTATCGTTTAGACGACTTGGTGTGCAAATGCTTTCACTTTCGAGCCATAAAATTTATGGCGCGAAAGGCTGTGGCGCGTTGATTGTGGATAAATCAATAGCACTCGAGCCGTTATTGCAAGGCGGTGGACAAGAACAAAATTTACGTTCTGGAACTGAAAATGTGGCGGCAATTGTCGGCTTTGGCAAAGCCGCCGAATTAGCGAAAGCCGAATTAGATGCCCGTCAAACACGAATGTTGTCTTTGCGAACAATGCTAGAAAATAAATTAGCGCAGTTTTCGAAAGTGACGATTTTTGCTCAATCCGCACCACGTTTGCCCAATACTGTTTTATTTGGTATCGATGGCGTTGAAGGGGAATTAGTCTTACTGAAATTAGACCAAAAAGGTGTTGCGCTTTCGAGCGGTTCAGCATGTGCGAGCGGCGAAACTGAACCAAGTCACGTTTTACTCGCAATGGGAATTTCAGAACAACAAGCAAAAACGGCTCTGCGCGTGAGTTTAAGTCATCAAAATACACCCGGTGAAGTGTTGGAATTTATCGACTTTGTCGAATCTTTTGGAGTTTAAAAATGTCTGTTACCGTTACAGAAAGTGCTGCACAACAAATTCAAAAACAATTAACCAAACGTGGAAGTGGTTTAGGGTTGCGATTAGGCGTGAAAAAATCAGGCTGTTCAGGTTACGCTTATGTTTTAGATTACGTTGACGAAATCGGGGCAAGCGACCAAGTTTTTGAAAGTTTTGGTGTGAAAATTATTGTGAATAATGACGATTTATCACTGTTGAATGGCATTGAAATCGATTATCGCAGAGAAGGTTTAAATGCCGCATTTAAATTCAATAATCCTAATGTGAAAGGCATGTGCGGTTGTGGAGAAAGTTTTGCGGTGTAATTAAAAATCGTCGAGGCGCATCGTCACGCCTCGACAAACGGCTTTTAATCTTCCAATTGTTGAATGCCGTCTAGCATCCATTGAGAGTGGAATCCTGATTTTGATTTGACAAAGTGCCACACTTCACGCACTTGATTGGCATGTTCGTTCACATCTTCACGCATAATGGAATCGAATAAAACCACCGCTTCAAATTCCGAACTTAATTCGCGTACTTCCAAAATATCAGCATCTAATTTCAAAATGTCCGTGTGGTTTATATTGTTAGATGCTTTGAGTTGATCTTGGATTTCAGCAAAGACTTTATCTGTCGTCAAACCACGAATTTCAGCCAAATCACGCGCGTCCCACGCTTGTTGCAATCGCATATAACGACTTTTCACATCTTCTAAAAACGCAAATGAATCAAATCCAAATGGCACTGATGTTTCGCGCGATTTTGCCAGATTAACGGTTAATGATGAAACCGTCGAATCGCTTTTTCTAAACATAATGTCTGTATTGAAATCGGCGGGATGGCTTGTTGCACTCGTTGACGATGAATAAGCCGGTTCTTTTGACGTACGTTGATAATTGGG
>DALYHZ010000260.1:0-3209 GCA_031970635.1 Methylococcaceae bacterium
TGTTCGAAACGACCGCCATGCGAGTTTGTTGAGCATCAAGCCCCGTTTTTGCGACCCATAATGCACGTTCTGTCATGATAATTCTCCTAAATAAATCGTTATTGTGTATTTAACAAAATGCAGTATCTATGCCAGTATTATGCTTGTAGCAATTTAGAACTTGCGGCGGCATTTTCTTTGGCATTTTTCATGACATTGGTTTGCATTTCAAAATTACGCGCTAATTCAATCATATCGACCATTGCACCAATGGCACTGACATTACTGCCTTCGATAACACCTTGCGTAATTCGCACACTCGGATCATCGGCTTGTGGTCTACCGTCTTTCATGTAGGCTAATCCGTCGATACGTTTTTCAACATTTTTTAAATCGGGCTTAATCAATTTCATTTTGTCAATGGTGACCAATGCCCCTGTTTCTGAACCAAAGGGAATAATGCTAATTGTGCCATCGCTACTGATTGATAATTTTTCTGACGGTGGAATATTGATAGGTTGCCCATTTTGATTTAACAATTGCAAACCTGAGTCGGTTTGCAATTGCCCGTCTGGTGTCATTTTTAAATCGCCGGCACGGGTATAGGCTTCTTTGCCTTTGCTATCTTGAATTGCGAAAAAACCTTCGCCATTGATGGCGACATCTAAATCATTACCGGTTGTTTGTAATGGTCCTGATGAAAAATCCGTTCCCGGTTTTTCGGTTTGTGCGTAAACCCGTGTCGGATAACCATCACCAAATACGGGCATACTACGAAATTGCTCTAAATCAGATTTAAAAGCGGTGGTTTGTGTATTTGCCAAATTGTTAGCGTTTGCAGTTTGAGCCAGCAACGTTTGCGTGGCTCCGCTCATGGCAATAAAAAGACTACGATCCATAAAAGGCTCCTAAAATAAACGTCACTGACTCAAATGAAAGAAAAAACTAGACTCTCAAAATAGTGTCAACGATTGTTTTTTGCGATGTGATGGTTTGTGAGTTTGCTTGATAGGCTTGTTGTGCCACAATCAATTTAACTAATTCTGAAGACAAGTCCACGTTAGAATTTTCAATCGAGGATGATTGCACAGTACCAAAATTATTATCGCCACCTGCGCCATAAATCGGTGCGCCTGAATCAGATGTTGCAGTCCATGTTGACGCGCCTGATTTTGATAAGGCTTGATTATCTGGGAAACGTGCTAATGCCACTTGACCGATTGGTTTTGCATAGCCGTTACTGTATTTAGCATAGATAACACCTTGTTTATCCACGTCAACACCTGTCAAATTACCAACAGGTAAACCGTCTTGTTTTAAATCATTTACGGTAAATGGGGTTGAAAATTGCGTTGTTCCGGCAAAATTAATACTTAAATCAAGTGGTGAAACATTTTTTGTTGATGGAATGACAGTACCATCAGCGGCTGTTGTGACCATTAAGGCATTAACGTCAATAGCACCAAAATCAACTTTTGTTGTCGCCGCCTGACCACCTGTACCACCGATAACCCCCGAGGCCGCGCCATTCATACCGGTTAATAACGCACCTTTCGCATCAAAGGTTACGGTAATTGCATCAGGAACGACACCTGCGTCTAAAACAGTCGAACCGGATGCTGGAACAATAGGGGACACGGTTGTGTCTTGTTGTTGACCTGGATTCACCCCACGACCATCAATGAATGTATATACTTTCCATTCATTAGGCACAGCCGTTTTTGCAAAATAGGTTGAAACGATATGTGGATTACCTAATGAATCATAAGAAGTAATCGATGTTGTATGGTTATAAGTTTTCGGATCAGGAATAAACGGTGCGTTTTGTGATGTAAATGACAATGGGATAGTAACGTTACTTGCAGCTCCATTTAAATTTACATTCATGTTCACATTTTTTGTCGCTGTTGGCGAACCTTGATCCGTTTTAATCTGTACGGGTGTTTTTACCCCTACGTTAAATCCTTCTGCAACGGTTGTGCCAACAGGTTTGAACGCTAATAAGTAACGACCATTATCATCAACAACATTACCTTGATTATTTAGATGAAATGCGCCGTTTCGAGTAAAAGAAGTTGCCTCTATTGGTTTATCAAGACTAATGGGGTTAACTAAGTCACCCAACGCAAAAAAACCGTCACCACTGATGGCTAAATCCAAAGCGTTACCAGTCGGTTCAATTGTACCTTGTTTGAATTGTTGTGCCACGGATGACACGCGCACACCAGTACCTACAGCTGTAGGGCTGACTGCACCTAAACTACTCACATAAACGTCACCAAATTGCGCGCGAGATTCTTTGAAACCGGTAGTTTGTGAATTGGCAATGTTATTACCTGTTACCGATAAAGATGTTGATGCGGCTTGCAAGCCGCTTAATGCTGTTGAAAAACCCATGATTAGTTACCTCGAAATATAGTAAAAGTTAAAGAATTTGTTTTACTTGCCCAAAATCGACACTGTTGCCACCCGCAAGATTTATTTTCATGCCCGTTCCTGCGGCTGCATTTGCCATTACAACGCTTTCAACTTTTGTGTCAATGTCTGTTGTGAACGCTGTATTTTTGCCATCCACTGGTGCAGATGCCACGATTTTATAAGTCCCCGGACTTACCATCGTACCCGCACTGTTTGTACCATCCCACGTAAAAGGGATAGACCCTGCCGTTTGGTTACCCAAATCAATGGTTTTAATCATCTCGCCTGTTGTGGCATTTGTAACGGCAACGGTTAAATCGGGTGTACTGCTAGTTAAATTTACCGTGCCTACCACATCACCACCGGCGGCTAATACGCCTTGATTGGTGGTCACAGAAACATTGCGACCAACTAAACTTGCCGCTTGCAGGGCTTGATCTGAAGTAATTGAAGCAGAAAATTTTGCAAATGATTGTTGCAAATCTTGAATGCCCGAGACCGTACCAAATTGCGCCATTTGTGATAAAAACTCACCGTTTTGCATGGGATTATTTGGATCTTGATGCGTCATTTGTGTGGTCATCAATTTTAAAAAATCTGCTTGCCCTAATGTAGTCTGTTTTTTTGCAAGTGTTCGTGACTGGTCAGCGGCGGCGGCAACAGCGGCAGCGGCCGCTTCGCTGGTACTTTTATTTAACGAATCGTATGGATTTTTTGAGCTTGAACTTGTGCTACTTACTGTCGACATAATCCCCCCTTAAAAATTATTGTCCCATTCTTAGTGTTTGTAACATCATCTGTCTAGCGGTGTT
>DALYHZ010000261.1:0-2842 GCA_031970635.1 Methylococcaceae bacterium
CATAAAAACCCAAGCGCAGACCGAAGTCTGCACTCAAGATCTTTCAATTCGTCACGACACGTCTTAAAACTCTTCCCAATCATCATTACCGGCAGTAAATGTTGCTTTAGGCTTAGATTCTTTTGGTATTGAAACTGGCGTGGATTTTACCACAGTAGGTTTGCTTTTAGCAGGCGTCATAGGATTAACACTTCGTTGTCCACCTACGTTATTTCCTGTTTTGAAATGTGACATCTCTGTTGTCAAATGCCCTGTTTGTGCTTCTAAGGCTTCTGATGAAGCGGCAATTTCTTCAACCATCGCCGCATTTTGTTGTGTCACATCATCCATTGCCGCAATGGCTTGTCCCACTTGAGCAATACCTGCACTTTGTTGCGAAGATGCGCTAGCAATTTCGGTAATAATACTCGTCACACCTTGAATTGCATTCACAATTTCTTGCATGGTCTCGCCGGCTATTGCAACTTGTTTACTACCACCAGATACACGCTCAACCGAATCACCAATCAGCCGTTTAATTTCACCAGCAGCATTTGCGGCGCGTTGCGCTAAATTACGAACTTCAATTGCCACAACCGCAAAACCTTTGCCTTGTTCACCGGCTCTTGCTGCTTCAACAGCGGCATTCAACGCTAAAATGTTTGTTTGAAAAGCAATATCGTCAATGACCGAAATAATGTCGACAATGCGTAATGATGATTCATTGATGTTTTCCATGGTACTAACGACTTGTTCAACCACCGCAACGCCTCTATTTGCCGTTTCAGTTGCACCAACAGCGAGGATATTCGCTTGTTTTGCATTTTCACTGTTGTGTTGCACGGTTGAGGTTAGCTCTTGCATACTTGCTGCGGTTTCTTCCAAACTTGCCGCTTGTTCTTCTGTGCGATGAGACAAATCATTATTTCCTGCTGCAATTTCTTTTGCCGCAGAGGAGATAACATCTGTTGTCTCTCTAATTTCTGCCATGACATTTTTCAAGTTTTCAGTCGTATTGTTCATGCCGATTTTTGCTTGACCAAAAACGCCTGGATAGTCGCGTGTAATCGACTGCGTTAAATCTCCTTCTGCCAACGCATTTGCAACACGCAACACATCATTAAAGCCCACATCACAGGTCTCAATAAGTGTGTTTAAACTGCTAAGCATGGACTTAAACATAAAGTCATATTTGTTCGCATTGGCGCGTTTAGAAAAGTCGCCTTGTGCGCCAGCAGAAACCAGCATTTCGATTTCAGTATTTACGCCTAATAAAGCCGTCTTTACAGAATCAATTGCCGCAGTAATTTTGGCTTTTTCACCCGGTAATCGGTCAATGTCTCGTTTAAAATCCCCTTTTGCATACTGTGAGACCACATCAACAATGTGCATTTTGACATCGATATGCGATCTCACCAGTGAGTTCATACTGTTTGCCATATCTGCGTATGAACCTTGAAATTTGCTGGCATCGATTTCTTCGTAGATAAAGCCTTCTTTATGTCTTTGGGTAACAATTTGCTGTGCGTCGATAAAACGCACAATGGTGTTTTGCATGGCTTGCATGGCTTGTAACATTGGGCGCGTTTCGTCTTTAATGTCGGTATTGATTCGCGATGTTAAATCGCCATGTGCTACAGAATTAGCGATGTCTTGTACAGCGGTTAGTGAATTTAAGATGCTTGCCGTAATTTTATTTCCTAAAATAAACGCGATTATTAACACCAAAAATACGATGCCTGCTAACAACGAAAAAATCATTTTAAAATTCGCCACAGAAGCCTGATATTCTGCCTTCCCTGCGTTATCGTTGTACTGAATTAAGGCTTCTATATCGTTGTTGGCTGGGATAAATTTTTCTCGCGTTTGATAGATAATTTCAGGCAACCCATTAAAGTCCCCCGTTTTTATTTTTTCAATAATGGGTCGTAACGCTTCGTCTGTGTAGCTTTGCAAATCAGATAAACATTTATCTGCAAGTTTATTTTCTTCTTCATCTGAAGGCGAGGCTTTATATATTTCCCACTGTTTTTTAGCGTCATCTAAGTTTTTTTCAATTGCAGATACAGCCTTTTTTGATTCGTTTTCTTTATCCTTGAAAAGATAAGCAGTCAACAGCATACGTCTATTTTCTTGCATACTGGATTTTATAAAGCTAAGCGATTTAATAGACATCAATCTGTTGGTATAAACAATCTCCACATTGTCGTTACTAGAATTGATTCCCACTAAACCAATTACGTTAGTTATGACGATAAATCCTATCATCAACCCACTCAACAGCATCAAACGTAGTCTGATGGTCAAATTATTTAACATTTTTTAGTCTCCTTTGAAGAAAAATTAGCAATGCAGTACAAGCATAAATGCAACATGCGGGTTTTATCGACAATATTTCAAAATCCATGAAAAATATTATTCATTAAACTTTAACTTTGTATCACTTAGAATTTGCGACATACTTATGAAGTTAATCTAGTGTGCTTTTCATTTACTTATACTTACCTAGCAATTTCTTGTCTTCAATCCTAAAAACGTTATGCAAAAAAATTATTTCAAATCACTCACCATTGGTTTTTTTCTTACTATGAGTCTGTGTGTTGATTCTTTCGCGCAAAACGTGCCACTTTCCATCGATGACGCATTAGCGATTTTTTATCAACAAAATCTTGATTTACTTGCCGCGCAATATAATATCGAACAATCAAAAGCCGATGAAATTGTCGCCGCCGCAATTCCAAATCCTACCTTCGGTTTTCAACTTTCTGAAATTGCAAAAAATCCCAATATGGGCGCGAGTGCAATAGGGTGTAATCATGATGCAAATGTTTCTTGTGGACTGGCTCAAAATTATTCTTTTAGT
>DALYHZ010000261.1:2852-3201 GCA_031970635.1 Methylococcaceae bacterium
GAAACTGCGGGTAAACGTGGATTACGCATGCAAAGCAGTGGTTTTGCAACGCAAGCGGCGGAAAGTGATTTTAAAGATGCGGTGCGTATTTTTTCAAATATGGTTACAGAGAGCTATTTTGGCTTACTTCAAGCGCAAAAGAATCGCTGGCTTGCACAAGAAATTGTCGATAATTATCGTGACATCTTAAAAGCAAATCACTTACGTTTAAAAGAAGGTGATATTTCAGAATCCAATTTCTTGCGTGTCAAAATGGAAGCCATGCACGCGCAATCCGATTTAGATAATGCTCAAATGGCTGTTGAACAAGCGCAAGCTGGATTAGCTGTTTTACTGCGTTGGCCGGATA
>DALYHZ010000262.1:0-3197 GCA_031970635.1 Methylococcaceae bacterium
CAATGCCTTCCATTGCGTTGTGCGCCTTTTACCGCAAGACGAATCATCTCTTTTACACCATCGTCACGTTCGTCGAAATCTTCTGCCAAAATCGCAGAATCTCTATCCACACCTAATGTCAGTTGCGTTAAATCATTTGAGCCAATCGAAAAACCGTCGAAATGCTGCGAAAAGGCATCAATCGAAATCACGTTATTAGGAATTTCACACATGACGTAAATTTGCAAACCGTTTTCGCCACGTTTCAAACCGAGTTGCGCCATGTAATCCAACACTTTTTTGGCTTCTTGAACTCGTCGGCAAAAAGGAATCATCAAAATGACATTGGTCAAACCCATGTCATCGCGGATACGTTTCATCGCCGAGCATTCGAGCGCAAACCCTTCGGCATACGCGGGATGTGTGTAACGTGATGCGCCACGAAAACCAATCATCGGATTTTCTTCATCAAATTCAAACCAACGTCCGCCGAGTAATGTTGCGTATTCATTGGTTTTAAAATCTGACATTCGCACCACAACCGGTTTTGGGTAAAACGCCGCGCCAATTGTGCCAACGCCTTCGGCTAATTTACTGATAAAGAATTCTTGCGGCGAAGCGTAATGACGTGTCAATTTTGCGAGTTGCTCACGTTCACTCGCATCTTGCACTCGTTCAGGGTAAATCAACGCCATCGGATGGGCTTTGATATATTCGGTGATGATGAATTCCATACGCATGACACCACACATCATTGATAACAATTCATTTGGTGCGTATTGGGCTGATGGTAAAAAGCTGGTTTTAAATGCCACTTCGGGATTTGCGATATTAAGCATAATGTGCGTTTTGGGACGTTTCATACCTGATAAATCGACGCTGTTCACATTGAACGCTAATTCACCCGCATACACTTTTCCAATATCACCTTCGGCACACGATACCGTTACAGGCGCATTATTTTGAATGGTAGTCGTTGCGTTTTCACAGCCAACTACCGCTGGAACGCCTAATTCGCGCGATATTATGGCGGCGTGACACGTCCTTCCTCCACGATTTGTCACAATCGCCGAGGCAATTTTCATCACTGGTTCCCAGTCAGGCGTTGTCATATCAGCAACTAAAACATCACCTGCTTTAAAACTGCTAAGTTGCTGAGGATTTTCAATAATTCGCGCGTTACCCGTGGCAATTTTGCTGCCCACCGAATGCCCTGTAACTATCGGCGTAGCTGATTCGTTGAGCGTGTATTGCTCTAGCATCATGCCGCGCAATTGGGACACAACTGTTTCAGGACGTGCTTGAACAATATATAACTTGCCATCAATGCCGTCTTTTGCCCATTCCATGTCCATCGGTTTGGCTTTACCTGCTTTAGCACTGTAGTGTTTTTCAATTTTTATGGCGTAATCGGCAAGCGTCAATACGTCAGCATCGTTAATACAAAAACGATTTCGTTCTTCACTAGAGGTGACGATATTTTGCGTCGATTCACGAGTGCTGCGGTCGCTGTAAATCATTTTGATTTTTTTCGCGCCTAACGTTCGACGCAAAACCGCACGGTATCCTTGTTCAAACGTCGGTTTATGCACATAAAATTCGTCAGGATCAACAGAACCTTGCACCACGTTTTCGCCCAAACCATACGCGCCAGTAATAAATACCACGTCACTAAATCCTGATTCGGTATCAAGCGAAAACATCACGCCGCTGGCGGATAAATCTGAGCGCACAATTTTCATAATGCCAATTGAAAGCGCGAGTTTGAAATGGTCAAACCCTTGGTCAACGCGGTAATGAATGGCGCGGTCAGTGAATAAACTGGCAAAACACCGTTTGCACGATTCGAGTAACGCTGCCTCGCCACGAATGTTTAAATAAGTATCTTGTTGCCCTGCAAAACTGGCTGTCGGTAAATCTTCAGCCGTTGCCGAACTGCGAACGGCAACGCTTAATTCTTCGCCATATTCGTTTTGAAGTTGTTTGTAAGCGGTGAGAATTTGTTGTTGTAAATCATCGGGCAATGGTGCGGCATAAATGATTTCACGTGCTTTGCGAGCACGTTTTGCAAGGTCGTCAACATTTTCAGGATTTAAATTATCTAATGCTTCATGCAATGCCGCCCAACCATTTGCCTTATCCAAAACATAACGGTAAGCCTCAGACGTAACAGCAAAACCATTGGGAATTTCTACCCCTTGTGACCCTAATTCTCGATACATTTCACCGAGCGAAGCATTTTTGCCTCCGACAAGTGGTACGTCATCAATGGTTAATTCATTGAACCAGCGGATGTAATTTGCTTGTTGTGACATATTGTTCTCCTTAGAGATGATGAAATAATTTTTCCAACGTGTTTGCCTTGTTATCGACTTGAATAACAGTAGTCAGTTCGTTGGTAGTCAGTGATTGTGCTGTTTTTATCTGTTGTTGTAACACGGTTAATGTGGCTTCAGACGCATCTTGACCAAGTTGTTGCCGCTGAATAATACGACAACGTAATTCTTCTTCTGTTGCTTGAAAATCTAAAATCACAAATCGTGCTTGCTGATTTGTTGCCAACGTTTGAAATAAAGCGCGTTGTTCTAATTTGAGAAAAGTAGCATCAACTATCACTGAAAATCCTGCCGCAAGAATATCCGCCGTAAAATCAGCGAGTGTTTGATAAATTTGTTGCGTGTGTTCTGTGCTGTATTTATTTTCTGTTTTTGAAAAAAAACGTTGTCGCTCAACGTCCGAACGTAAATGAATCATGCCCAACGTTTCGGCTAATTTTGCGCTAAAAGTCGATTTTCCCGAACCAGAATAGCCGTGAGTGATTAGCAAAAATGGCGTTTTAACCTCAGTAAAATCTTCTGCTAAATCAGCGTAACGTTTTGCTTCTTGTAAATTTGGCGGCTGGCATAACAAAGCCACTTTAGTACGAACTAACGCGCGATAAACCCAGTAATAACGTAACAGATTTAAACTTTGATAATCGCCACTGTGATGCAAATAGCGATTTAGAAAACGGTAAGCAAAGGATTCCAAGTTATGCTGCATTAAATCCATCATCACAAAAGTCACTTCATCAATCACATCAATCCAACGTAAAGCCGGATTAAATTCAATACCGTCAAAAGGTGTGACACGATTATCAAGTAATGCAATATTACCCAAATGCAAATCACCGTGACACTCTCGAATAAATCCCTGTTGTTTGCGTTGTCGAATAAGTG
>DALYHZ010000263.1:0-3186 GCA_031970635.1 Methylococcaceae bacterium
ACTGCCTTCTATCCAACTCGTACCATTGTCTTGGCTATATTGCCAACTTGCGCCACTTTCAATACCGTAAACCAGCACCGTGCCATCGCTGGTTATATAGTCATTCACCACGCCCGTATCATTTTTTAAGGCTAAAGTTGGAGCTGTCGCACTTGTATCGAGTAAAAAATAGAAAATATTGCTTGTACTAATATTGCCTGCGGCATCTGTTTTTTGTGCAATGACGGATTTATTACCGTCACCGAATAAAATAAAACTGCCGCTACTTCCTGCCGTCCAATTGTTATCACTGCCTATCGTCCAGGTATTTGCGTTATCTGTGCTATAACGCCAACTGACGGCATCTTTCAAATCAGAAATCAGAACAGTGCCATCGCGTGTGATTCGGTCATTGGCTTGACTCCCCGTATCACTATTTAAATCCAAAAGAGGCGACGAAACGCTATTTTGTAAATTAAATGTCAAAACACTGCTGTTTAAGCTCACATTGCCAGCGACATCCGTTTGTCGCACTATCACGGATTTTTTTCCTTCGCCAAAAAGCGTAAAAGCATTGCCATTTCCCGTTATCCAATTCAAACCGCCATCTTGACTATATTGCCACGTTGCGCCATTTTCTAAATTTGAAACGCTAATTGAACCGTCATGTGTAATCCCGTCTTTATTTGACGTTCCCGTATCATTTGTGAGAGCTAATTGCGGTGTTTTTATGGTGGTATCTAATGCGAAAGTAAAAGGCAGACTATTTGGGCTTATATTGCCTGCGACATCGATTTGGCGCGTGATAACCGATTTAACACCATCACCTGCTAACGTGAAAACATTGCCATTTCCCGTTATCCAATTGACACCATTATCAATGCTGTATTGCCAAGTTGCGCCGTTTTCTAAATTTGAAATGTTAATTCTGCTATCGCTGGTAATTGCATCCGTGCTGGAATTACCAGTATCGTTAATGAGTGTGACGGTTGGCGTGACGGCAAAACTATCTAAAATGAAATTCAGTGGCGAACTATTAGTGCTACTGTTTCCGGCAAGATCGGTTTGACGCACGATTGCCGATTTATATCCATCACCTGTAAGCGTGAAACTGTTACCTTGTCCGATTTGCCAATTCGTGCCGTTATCGGTGCTATATTGCCAGCTTGCATCATTTTCGATGCCCAAAACCGTTATGGTTCCGTTACTGGTAATTGCATCTGTGTTGGAATACCCCGTATCGCCCATAAGTGCTAAAACAGGTGCAATGACGCTACTATCTAATACAAAATTTAATTCACTACTATTTGCACTACTGTTTCCGGCAATATCGGTTTGACGAACGATAATAGATTTATAACCGTCATTCATTATGGTGAAACTATCACCTTGACCAGTAATCCAATTTTAACCGCCATCTTGGCTGTATTGCCAGCTTGCCCCATTTTCTAAATTGGAAACACCGACTTTACCCTCACGCGTAATGGCATCACGGTCACTGTTGCCTGTGTCATTTAGCAAAAACAATTCAGGTGGCAATGCGAGACTGTCTAATGTAAAAGTTAAATTAAGACTATTTGAGCTGATATTTCCGGCACCATCGGTTTGACGAACGATAACGGATTTGTCGCCATCGCCTGTTAATTTAAACGAACTGCCACTGCCTAATTGCCAAGTAAAACCTTTGTCTGTGCTGTATTCCCAGATTGCATTCGTTTCTAAATTGGAAACATTAACTGTTCCATCGCTGGTAATGCCATCAAACGCATTTCTCGTATCGTTGTTTAACGTTAATACGGGAACGCTCACACTTTGGTCAAAAACAAAATTTAAGGGAAGGCTGTTTGCACTGATGTTTCCAGCTACATCAGTTTGACGTGCGATAACTGATTTATAACCTTCACCTGTTAGCGTAAAACGTGTAGCGTTACCCGCAATCCAATTTTTACCGTTATCTACGCTATATTCCCAACTTGCACCATTTTCCAAACCGTTGACATTAACTGAAGCGTTGCGTGTAATTTTGTCAGTAATACTAAATCCCGTGTCTTCAACCAGTTCTAATACCGGCGCGAGAACATGACTGTCTAACGTAAAATTGAATACACTTTGACTGGATTTATTGCCAGCGACATCGGTTTGTTCGACAAGAATCGATTTATCACCATCGTCAATAATTGAAAAACTCATCCCACTGCCATTTGTCCAAGTTAAGCCATTGTTTAAGCTATATCGCCAACTTGCACCATTTTCAATACCAGAAATAATTATTTTTCCGTCACTAGTTATATTGTCGTTGTTTTTCCCCGTGTCGTTATTTAATGCAACGCCTAACGTTGTTGCATGGGTATCTAATACGAAATTTAGCGCGTCACTTGTGCTGGTATTTCCTGCGGCATCTGTTTTTTGTGCAATAACGGATTTATTACCCTCACCGGATAAAACAAAACGGTCGCCATTGCCAACAGTCCAAGTCGCGCCGTTATCAATGCTATATTGCCAACTGACTGCATTCGTTAAATCAGAAATAAGCACAACACCATCTTGAGTAATTCGGTCGTTGGTTTGACTGCCCGTATCGTTGTTTAAAGTCAAAATGGGCGTGGATTCGGTACTTTTTAAGGTGAAAGTTAATGCACTGCTATTTAAACTCGTATTTCCCGCCAAGTCTGTTTGTCGCACCATCA
Organism: Methylococcaceae bacterium; assembly: GCA_031970635.1. Taxonomy (GTDB): domain Bacteria; phylum Pseudomonadota; class Gammaproteobacteria; order Methylococcales; family Methylomonadaceae; genus UBA10906. The sequence goes on from DALYHZ010000263.1 coordinate 2,667, forward strand.
CGGATTTATAGCCGTCTCCTGTAAGCGTAAAACTCGAACCATTTCCCGTTGTCCAATTTATGCCGCCGTTCAAAGTGTATTGCCACGTTGCACCAGATTCTAAATTGGCAATGCTAATTGAACCGTCGCGCGTGATACCGTCTGTATTTGAACGTCCTGTGTCATTAACTAATGCTAATACGGGTGTGTAAACGGTGGAATCTAGCTTGAAGGTTAAATTTTTGTTGGCACTGGTATTTCCAGCTATATCGGTTTGGCGAACCAGTAACGATTTAGTGCCGTCTCCCGTAAGCGTTAAACTCGAACCACTGCCCGTTGTCCACGTTAAACCGCCGTTTTGACTGTATTGCCACGTTGCGCCGGTTTCTAAATTGCCTACATTCACCGTGCCGTTTTGTGTGATGCCATCGTTAGACGCACTGCCGGTGTCATTGCTTAACGTTAAGAGGGGCGTGTTTACCGTGGTATCTAGGGTAAACGTTAAGGGACTGCTGAGACTGGTATTGCCCGCCACATCGGT
>DALYHZ010000264.1:0-3144 GCA_031970635.1 Methylococcaceae bacterium
ATAGCACCCGTTCTTGACCATTAGGATATTTTTCCAATTCCGGTAATGGCGCATGCGGCATTGCTTCATGTGTTGTTTTCAAATCAAGCAACAACGGCATAATCGGATGCGCGTAAGGCGTGACAGATAATTCGATTTGACCTTTTTGAGCAAGTTTTTTATATCGTGCTAAAACATGCGATAGCTGATCGCTGATAATGTCTAGCATTTCCAAACGATCTTCTAACGTGTAATCACTGCCTTGCACTAATAAACGTTGCACGCGCGTATCGGTCAATTTCACCGTTTCGCCTAACCACGCTAAGTGATACCACATTAACAAATCTGCAATAAACTGTGCATTTACATAATGCACAATTTCTTTTCGAATTAGTAAGGTTGCTGTCTCGGCTAAATGTTTAAAATGCGAGTAACGATCGATTTGCCGTTCTTGATTTGCTTTTAAACAATCTTTAACCGTTTTTAAAGGGGTTGCGATAAGTTTTTCATCATCGACTAATGCCGCTAATAATGGGTCTGTGAACGGCGTGCGATCGTGTAAGTATCGATTGATTTGACGCGCGTACTCTTCAATTTGTTCTAATAAAATTGGCGCGAAATTGACGACAACTTTTGCTTCAGGGGCGGCTTCTAAATGCGCGACCATATCGACGTAATCTTTGATAACGTGTAAATATGTCCACGGTAATTTAAATTCACCGGATTGCAAATCACGGTACTCGGGCTGGTGCATGTGCCAACACAACACCAATTTTAATTTTTTACTATCGAACATAATGTCTTCTTACTCCTAACATTTCTGGGGTGACTAATACAATACCACCTGGACTTACATGGTAGCGTTCTGCATCATCTTTAGCATCTTCGCCAATGACAGTACCTTCGGGAATATCACAGCCTTTTTCAACAATGGCTTTCGTGATACGACAATGACGACCAATATTAACTTCGGGTAAAACAATCGTGTCCACGATAGTGCTATAAGAGTTAACACGCACATTAGAAAATAACAGTGAATGGCGCACGGTTGCACCAGACACAACGCAACCACCCGAAATCATCGAATCAACGGCAATACCGCGCCGGTCTTCTTCATCAAACACAAATTTTGCCGGAGGTGTTTGCTCTTGATATGTCCAAATCGGCCATGTTTTATCGTATAAATTTAAATCGGGTTTGACACCAATCAATTCCATATTCGCCGCCCAATAAGCATCAATGGTTCCCACATCACGCCAATAACTTTGCGCGCCACTTTGCAAATCTAAGAATGGGTAAGCATTGACAACATGGTCTTTAATAACGGAAGGAATAATATCGTGACCAAAATCATGAGATGACTCAGGGTTGTCAGCATCTTTGATGAGTTGTTCAAACAAAAATTTAGAATTGAAAATATAAATACCCATTGAAGCCAAAGCAGTATCTGTTCGTCCAGGCATGACAGGGGGATTTTTAGGTTTTTCGACAAACGCTTTGACGCGACGATAATCGTCTACATCCATGACGCCAAACGCGGAGGCCTCTTCCAATGACACTTCAATACAGCCAATGGTTAAATCAGCGCGTTTTGCCACATGGTCAGCGAGCATCGCGCCATAATCCATTTTGTAAATATGATCGCCAGCCAGCACTAAGATGTGTTCGGGGTATCGGCTACGCAAAATATCAATGTTTTGGAAAATAGCATCGGCGGTGCCTTTGTACCAAGAGTCTTCGCTGTGACGTTGCTGCGCTGGCATTAAATCAACATATTCGCCAAATTCGCCGCGCAAAAAACCCCAGCCTTGCTGAATGTGACGAATCAGTGAGTCAGATTTGTATTGTGTCAAAATGCCAATTTTACGAATGCCTGAATTGACGCAATTTGACAATGGAAAATCGATAATCCGAAATTTTCCGCCAAATGGCACAGCCGGTTTGGCGCGCCAATCGGTCATATTTTTTAAACGTGACCCGCGCCCTCCAGCTAAAATTAAAGCAATTGTGTTGCGAGTGAGTTGACTGACGAAACGATCAGTCGTTGGATTAGACGTTGGCATTTTAATCTCCCCGATTTATATAGATACACAACTTTTTTTTTGTTTGCTAAACTTCACGAACATTATCTTACTACATTGAGGCTATTCCTAGTGAAAAAGCAATCCCCCACTATCCTAGATTTCGATTCAGTCAAAGTCGCTGCGGCGCAGCATCATAATCCTTTTTCTGTTTTAGGTCGTCATCCAAAAGTAAACAAGATTCATGTCAGGCTTTATCTGCCTTATGCAGAATCTGTTAATTTTACCCATAACAATGTTGCAATTTCGCGTATTGAGGGAACAGATTTTTTTGAATATGTTGCAAAAAAAGGAGAATTGCCCCCACATTATCGAATTTCATGGCTAGATAAAGACGGTGGTCTTCACGAAGGCTATGACCCTTATGATTTTGGTGTGCAGTTACCCGAATTTGATTTGCATTTATTTGGCGAAGGAAAACATTGGCATATTTATCAAAAATTGGGCGCACATTTACACACAGCCGATGGGATTTCGGGGGTTTTGTTTGCAGTTTGGGCACCGAATGCGGGGCGTGTGAGCGTTATTGGTGATTTCAACCGTTGGGACGGACGTTGTCATCCCATGCGAAGTTTAGGTGGTGGCGGCGTTTGGGAATTGTTCATCCCTGAATTGAAACTGGGCAGTTTTTACAAATTTGAAATTCTCAATCGCGCCAGTGGTGAAGTATTAGTTAAAGCCGATCCTTACGGGCAACAATTTGAAAATCGCCCGAAAACAGCGGCAGTAGTTGTGGGTAAAAGTACCTACAATTGGCAAGACAGTAAATGGCTAAAAGCACGCGCAGAATTCGACTGGTTGCATCAACCTATCTCAATTTACGAAGTGCATTTAGGTTCTTGGAAACGTGATGAACACGGGCATTTTTTGAATTATCGTGAAATGGCTGTGCAATTGGTCGATTATGTGAAGAACTTAGGTTTTACCCATATCGAATTATTACCTATTACAGAACATCCACTCGATGATTCATGGGGTTATCAAACAACTGGCTATTTTGCACCAACCAGCCGATTTGGCTCGGCAGATGATTTTCGTTATTTTGTAGATCATTGTCATCAAAACAATATTGGTATCATTCTTG
>DALYHZ010000265.1:0-3126 GCA_031970635.1 Methylococcaceae bacterium
ACACTTAATACAACAACCGGTTGCCCTCTATTTCGCTTCAGTAACAAACTGTTATTGCCAATGCCAAAATTTGCCCGACGATGCACAACTTCTTCAACAGGGTTAATATTAATATTACCCTCGATAAAATTAACATCTAAACCAACATCATGGTAATAGCCTTTTGCTTTTGCCATATAGTAACCAGCAAATTGAAACTGATGCGTCCACTTCAATTGCAGTGTCACAGTATCTAAGGCATAAACGGGGAACGCTGAAAACAAAAATAAAGCAAAGCCCCAACTACTTATTTTCATAGGCAAATTCAATGTACCAACCACGAGCGGGTTGATTTTTAATCACATCACATTGCAATTTTTTACGCAATTCACCCAGTAAATTTTTCAACGCCGCGTCCGTCATTTCCCGGTTGTTCCACACGACATCATGAATTTCACTTTTTGAAATGATGCGATTTTTATTAGATAACAACAACTCAAGTAGTAAACATTCTTTATGTCCTAAACTAACCTCTTCATTTTTTACGACCAATTTTTTTTGTGCAACATGATAAAAAACGTCTTTATCAATCGTAATAGGCTGTAATTTCCATTCAAGACGTTTAAGTGCTGCTTCCAGTGCATTGTTTAATTTTTGAAAACTCAATGGCTTTGTAATATACGCATCGATTTGTAAATTCGCCGCGCGCAGTAAATAATCGGTATCAGTAAATGCCGTCAAAATAATGATAGCAACATGGTTATCATTTTTGCGAACTTTTTCAACAAAAGACAAACCATCATCATTTGGCATTTTGATGTCTGTAATAATGATGTCTATATTTTTTTTTAGATAAAATTTATATGCATTTTCGACATTGCTGGCAAGATACATCTCATTGAAAAATTTAGATAAAAGTTGATATGCACCAGCACTGACTTCGATATTGTCGTCAATAAAAAGCAAATTCAAACTTTCAAGAACTGGTTTGTGCGTTAGCATAAATATTAAAGTTAAATCTAATTTAAAACAGCGTTACAGCGTGCCATTTTCTAGCATTTAGCCTTCAAAGTCTAATATACCATACAAAAAATATTCAATTTGTTTAAACTTTTCAAACCAAGGTAAACGAAATGAACAAGATAAGTAATACCGTCCAATACAAACCGAATTAAACATCTCCGTTGGCAGTATGGACGGCGTCAACAGCAGTAATTACGCTGTTACAGAAGGAGGAACACCGATAACAGTAAGTCCCATATCTTGAAGCATGGCAACATCTAAGGCTGAAATAGTGCGTACTTCGCCCTTTCCTAATGAATCGGACATTAAATCGTTGGCGGCTATGACGTGATAATAAGCAGAACCAGAACCGGCACTGAGAGGATCTAAAGATACTGGCGCATTAGAATTAACGGCTTCAGCGTGTGAACCAGTGAACACAGGCGTGTTATTTTGCGTTGTTACTAACGCATCATAAGGGGTTTTTGCACCACCCGCCGTATCGAGATTTCCCGTAAATGCCAAACCGTGCAAAATTTCATGCGTCAATACCGTTGTCAAATCATATTGATTAGCGTTAGGTGTGCCACTAAATGACATTTGATTAAGGTTCGCAAGGTTAATGTAAAGCGTTGCATCCGGCGTTCCTGCATTAGAATCTGTACCTGAAATAGAATCAGCAAGAAATGCCGTTGTTTGTGTCACGCCATTTTGTCCCGTGGTGTTAACCATGGTGGCATTAGCTTCTGCCAATGTTTTTGGCAAGGTTTGTTCAGTTAAAACTTGAAGATTAAAAGATGCTTTAGAACTGATATATTGTCCTATATTATCCAAAGCCATTTTAATATCCGCTTCTACATTTGCCAGATTATTTCCTAAATTAGCCTGGCTAAAGTCAACCGAATATTTAAGATTTGTACCGCCCGAAATGGTTGTTGGTGCAGCAGGCGCAGTTGGATCAGTAACTGTCACGCCCCAGGCATTCCAACCACCAAATGATCCCGTAACTTGCCAAGCAGCAGTCAATGTTTTATCGGCAAATTGAATTTGCGTACCAGTCGAAGCACCATTAACACTAATAAACGCAACATCATCACCCGCTTTATTGGTTATATCGACCGCGCCGCCTTCAACCGTATAAGAATAATCACTTGAGTTACCACTCAATGCCACTGTTTCAACATTACTAGCAACCGAAACGCCAGTCACATTAGCACCAATTGTGACTTTTTCTTGTCCTGAACTACCGTAAACTTGCAAATCGTCAGTTGTTACGGCGTAATTTTGATCCCTATCCAATTGAATTTGAGATAAGGTGAAAATGGCATTGCCTGAATTATCAAGTGATAATGTTCCCGTTGCATTAACAAAACTCAACGATTCATTATGATTTGCAGCCACGCTAAGTGTTGCCAAATTGCCTGCGGTTGAGTTAATAGCAAGACTACCTTGAGAAGAAACCACCATGTTCGGATCAAACTTGACCCCTTTTAACGTAACCGATTCAACAGCGGAATCCACTTTGATACCACTTACATTTTGAACGATTGTAACTTGTTCAAAACCTTTATTCCCATGAATACTCAAACCATTTGTTTTAACCGTGTAAGACAGCCCAGCACCCAAATTGACATCTGTTCCCGTCATGGTTGTGGTGGGAATATTTTTATTTTGGAATGGAAAAAAATTAAACCACGAGTTGAAATCGTACAATGAATTAAACAGCGAATTAAGATTATGATTACTAAACATAGGCGACCTCACTTAAAAATAATTTTGAAAACTTTCAATACGATAATATGAAAGAAAATTTCATTTGCTCAATAAAACAGAATGTAATTTTCTATGCAAAGAATCAGCGACAAACATGCCATTATTTCATGGCAAATATATCTACATGATAAATCTACAATTTTTTAAAAATTTTAAGCTATTTTGGCTATGAGTCATTGGTTAAATGGTTGAAATAACGATTTACCAATGGTGGATTTCAACAAAAAATTCAAATTTTATTTTAAGCGTAACGAACTTCTGCTTTACCCTCGCCTGTTACAATTTTTCCAATCGTAAAGGCTTGTTCACCTAATTCATGAAGTAAATTCAAAGTCGCGGTTTCATCTTCCGGCGCAACACAAACAATCATGC
>DALYHZ010000266.1:0-3075 GCA_031970635.1 Methylococcaceae bacterium
GATTTCCTTGCGGTGAGCGATGAACAGGACAGTTTTGTTTTTACGGGTGGCGCGTCTAATCATCTCGCAAGCAATAATCGTTTTACCTGCCCCTGTTGCCGCTTGTAACAGAACCCGTTGAATGCCTTTCGTGAGTTCCGTTTTTAGATTATCGATTGCGCCGTGTTGGTAAGGTCTTAGGTGAATCATTTTTTAGCCTGTTCGCACTATCAATGAACTGTAGGTAACGTGACCTCTGTTGCACCGCAAAGATTGATAGCATCGACAATCACACCATCTAATTCGCCTGCCATATCACCAAACAAGCAGACTTTTGAGTAATTAGGCAATTTCAGTAACATTTTTCTGATTTTCTTATCCAGTGGCATTGCGCTGATTTTTACCTCTTGGAAAATTGGTAGCTTTTTACTGTCGAATGGTGTTTTTAATTCTACGAGTGCATTAAATGCCACTGCCCCAGCATCGGTTAGTATCACTCTTCCATTTTCTAACACACCACCCGATAGGCAAATGTAGTAGGTGTTTTGTTTGATGGTGGTTTCGAATACTGCAAAATTGAATATTGCGTCTTTACCCGCTCCTACTGATTGTCTGACAAATTCCAAAATGTCCGCTCTTGGTTGTGCGTTTAATATCGATTTACTTTTCATGGTTCTATCCTTTAATTTTTCTGCAGCTTTTGGTTTGCCTGTTGGTATCCGTCACACTCGTCACAGTTATATATAACTGTGTGACGTGACGTGACGGCTAGACCACCGTTCAGCCCGTCACAGTTATGACGATTTGTGACGTAGCGTGACGCTATGATGCTATGCTTGATTGCGTGTTAATTTTCCAAACATAAGCACCATGGAATCCGATTTGATAATTTTTCTCTAAATCGATTCGCGCCCTGTAAAAAGCATTTTTCAGTGCATTTTGTTTGTCACTATCAACAGTAATCGCCTCGTAAGCCAACACGCGCCACTGCTCAATTGTTGTCACTTTATTGGGAATGTTTTGAGGGGAATCCTTGAATAATTCGACAACTGATTTAGGCGGTGTAATTCCGTCCGATTCAAGCGCGACATTTAGACATTGCAGAACTTTTGAAGAGTTGGCAGATAGAGCTTTTGCTTTCGGCTTTGCGACAAATTCAGCCTGTTCTAAAACGATGCTATCAAAACCACTGGATAACCTTATTGGCTTGATGCTAAATGACATGGGCGGTAATGGTTGCCATTCCTTCATTTTGTCGTGCGAGACTGTGACAAAATCATCAACATTGCGTTCAATTTTAAACACGGTGTCCATAGCCGCAAATAACGAACTCGAACCCCTTGCACTTGCTTTGTCGCCTTTTCCCGAATGATGAACAACCAAAACCGCCACGTCTAAATAACTGCCCGAATCCTTCAAATGAACATCAATGTTGTACAAAAATTTGCCAATATCTTCGGCGGTGTTTTCGTTTCCGCTTGCCATGTTTCGATGCAAGGTATCGATAATAATCAGCCCAACACCACCGATTTGCTTTATTGATTCAGCTACATTTTTGGCACATTCGGCATTCATGAAATCAGCAGGCTGACAAGAAAAATGCAAATTGTCATCGGGACAAACGCCATGTATTTCTACATGTGCGGTAAAGCGTTTATGCAAGCCTGGGAAACCTTCCCCTGCCACATACAGGACTTTCGTTTGATAAGTATCCTTACCGTGGAAAGGTAGACCTGCGGCAATGCAAAACGCCATTTCTTGAACTAAAAATGACTTACAGCTCGCACTTTCACCAAAAAATAACCCCCAGTTTCCGCGCTCAATAATCCCTTCAACTAGCCAATTAGTCGCAAATTCCTTTTGCATTAACTGCTTAAGTGAAATGGTTTTGAATTCTTTTTTCGGTGGCGCGGGTGGTTCGTCATAATGACGAGGTGGCACGATTGGCATCACCTGATAAAAGCCCTCAGTCACTTCGTAAACCTCGTGCAATGTGCCAGTTTCACGGGTGAGTTTTTCAGCATAGTTTTTTGCATCTTGGTGATTCATGGTTTAGCCCTCCAATTCTGCAAATTCTTCTGCGAACATCTCGCGGGCATTAGGTAGTCGCCATGAATACAAATCCATTCCTCTACAAGAAAATGCGAACTCATTTGCGAAGGCGTAATAATTCAAAAAGTAACGCCCTGCTTCGTGTTCCATGCTTTCATGCAAGGCGAAAATTTCACTTGTGCCATGATTGACAAACTCAAACGAAACTTTGACCGTGGCGGCTTCAAATTGGTTCATTTTCTCAACGAACGCATCACGCAAATTCAGCGCAATTAAGCGGGATTCCATCAGAGCCAAATCGTTGCTCCAATAACCTTCAATGTCGTCAAGGTAAGCCATTTTGTCAGTCACACTGCGAGGTGCAGGATAAAACTTATTGCCATTGGTGATTTTTTGACTGCGTGGAAAATCAATTATCTTTTTCATTTTTTTCATTCCTTGCAGGGTGCAAGGAAGCATCAAACAGGGCTATAATTCGCCTCGACAGAAATCGTTTGATGCCTCAATAAAAGCCCTGCTTAATCTTTGGTTAAGTGGGGTTTTTTATTGCGCTGTGAAATTGCGAATCACGGATAAATACTTGTGATAAAAATCTATCGTGCTTTGGTCTGCTGTCTCGAAAGGAACAAGTTTAGGCAAAAGTTCTGCAAAGCATTCTGTGACAACAAAAACTGAAAACAAAAATGTTTGATAATCGGGTGTGAGTTGATTGTTTTGGATTGGCGCGGCTTTGCGCTTGAATTTAACGATGTTGGATTTCATGCGGTGATACCTTTGCTAAGAGTGGTAAAACCGTCACTGGATTTTGCAAATAATCTGGTGACAGCGTTGAGTTGGTTTGCAATATCGCACAAAGGAACGACCGACCGTAAAGGTCGCCAAAACAACGCCGTCATAATGAATACAAAGTCCAACATGTTGGACTTAAAAAATGGCAGGCATAAAAAAACCGCTTTTAATTGCGGCGTGTTATCGCCTTTGTAACGCGGGTTGCAAATCCCGACCTCGTGTTGAGGTGGGCAAAGAATAGCGGGTGAGTGTTGG
>DALYHZ010000267.1:0-3061 GCA_031970635.1 Methylococcaceae bacterium
TGCTAATTATCGCGCGTCAGCTTTTCTTTATCACTATCAACGGCTGATTTGTGGCGCAACACCAGAGGATGCTAAAAAAGTTATGTTGCCGTCTTGGACACCCAACGAGGTTTGGCAAAATTTTATGGCAATTTCACCTGAAGAAATAAAACTCTAACGCATCACCAACTTTTCCAATCCATCATGTTCAAAACAAAATCACAATATTTAGGTACAATAGCCGCCCCCTGATTTCTCCTAAAAAGTAAGTTCCATTTTATGAATACAAATTTACTTATCGCACTAAAAAATATTGTCGATAAGCCTGTTACAAGTTTAGTTTCCCATTACAGTTCGTCTAATCGTATGAATAATGTAGGCGAAGCATTAGAACTTTATGTGAAAGATATTTTTTGCAATTCGCTTGCCGTTGAAACGTTGGCGCAAAAAAATGAAATTTTCTCGCACTATTTTTCTTACATCGGCAATCAAAATAACCCGCCTGATTTAATGATTAAAGGCGGCGATGCGATTGAAGTTAAAAAAATTGAAAGTTTGAATTCTGGCATCGCGCTTAACAGTTCTTATCCCAAAAATAAATTACATTCCAACAGCGCGATGATTACCAAAGCCTGCCGCGATTGTGAAGATTGGACAGAAAAAGATTTACTTTACGTTGTGGGCGTGACAAAAAACGGCATTCTAAAATCGTTGTGGTTTGTTTATGGCGATTGTTATGCCGCAGAAAATGAAACTTACGAACGCATTCGCACCAAAATTTCGTCGGGTTTACGAGAATTAACCGATGTCGAATTTGCCGAAACCAATGAATTAGGACGTGTTAATCGTGTTGACCCGTTAGGCATTACTTATTTGCGAATTCGCGGCATGTGGCACATCGAAAATCCAAATAAAGTGTTTGATTATGTGGCAGAAAATTCGGCGGCTGATTTTTCCGTCAATGCGTTAATGTTAAAAAGCAAATACGATGCTTTTCCTGCCGAAGATAAACACGCGCTGGAATCAATTAAAACGCCTGACTTTTCAATTAAAACCGTTGCCATTAAATCGCCCGATAATCCGGCAAAATTGCTCGATGCCGTTTTGATTTCATTTAGGCAGAACGCATGAAAATAGCGTCATTTTTTTCAGGCGGTGGCGGTTTAGACAAAGGTTTTGAAAAAGCTGGATTTCACACCCTTTGGGCAAATGAATATGACCGCACGATTTGGGATACATTTCAGGCAAATTTTCCCAATACGATTTTAGATAAACGAAGCATCACCGAAATTTTGAGCCGTGACGTGCCAAATGTAGACGGCATTATCGGTGGACCGCCTTGTCAAAGTTGGAGTGCGGCTGGTTCAGGGCGGGGCATTGAGGATAAACGTGGACAATTATTTTTTGATTACATTCGAATATTAAGGGAAAAACAGCCCAAATTTTTTCTGGCTGAAAATGTGGCGGGCATTCTGCAACCTAAACATGCACAGGCTTTTTCTAATATTATTCGAGAGTTTAAAAATGCTGGTTATACGCTGTCATATAAATTATTAAATGCTAACCACTACGACGTACCACAAGACCGGTTGCGGGTCATTATCGTCGGTTATCGTAGCGATTTAGGAAAAACGTTTCACTTCCCAGACGCGCAAAAATATAAACCTGTTTTAAAAGATGCCATTAGTGATTTACCACTTGCCGTGCCTGCTCAAGAAGCCAATAAAACCAATGGCGCATTAACCATTCCTAATCATGAATACATGACAGGTGGTTTTTCAACCATTTTCATGTCGCGTAATCGCGTGCGTGCGTGGCATGAACCGTCTTTTACAATTCAAGCCAGTGGACGACACGCGCCACTTCATCCACAAGCACCTAAAATGGAATTAGTTGAACAAAATAAACGGGTATTTGTTGCTGGGCAAGAAGCGTTGTATCGTCGATTATCCGTGCGTGAATGCGCGAGAATTCAAACTTTTCCGGATGATTTTATTTTCAAATATCAAAATCTCAACGATGGTTACAAAATGGTGGGTAATGCCGTGCCGGTAAATTTTGCTTATCATCTAGCTAAAACCATTTACGAAGATTTTGTTTTGTCATCGTCATAGATTTGTCATAAATACAGATGAGAATGTCGATGTTTAGCACGCATCAATTTTTTATATTTTTATGACTACTTCTCTTTATAAAACAATCTGGATTTCTGACCTTCACATCGGTTCTACACAATGCCAAGCCGATGTGCTTTTGGATTTTTTGAAATATAACGACAGTGAAAAACTTTACTTAGTTGGTGATATTATCGACTTTTGGTCACTGTCAAAAAAAATGTATTGGCCTCGCAGTCACAACACCATCATTCAAAAAGTATTGCGTAAAGCACGTCAAGGCACACAAATTATTTATGTCCCGGGTAATCACGATGAAAATGTCAGGGATTATCACGAATATGTTTTTGGCGATATTGTGGTTAAAAATTCTGATATTCATACAACCGTAGCAGGCAAACGTTTTTTAATTGTTCATGGCGACGAATATGATGCGATTGCGCGTCATCATCAATGGATTGCCAAAATCGGCAGTGTGGGTTACGACTGGCTGATTAAAATCAATGGCATTATCAGACCGATTAGACGATTGTTTGGTATGCAATCGCATTTTTCTTTAGCCGCATACATCAAATATAAAGTAAAAAACGTGGTGCAATTCATTTCTAAATATGAAGAAAGCATTGTTTATACGCTTCGCAACGAAAGTTTAGACGGCGTAATTTGTGGTCATATTCATCACGCTGAAATCAAAGACATTGAAGGTTTTTTATATGTCAACACTGGCGATTTTGTTGAAAGTTGCACCGCCATTGTTGAACATCATGACGGTACGTTAGAACTGATTCATTGGAAAAAACAAGAATTAACGACCAGTTGATTATTGTTGAATATGTAAAACATCAACGCCACTCCAAACCGCTTCAATAAAATCCATATCCATTTCTGGCATGCCGTTAAGTATCCATTGCGTAAGTATTTTTGCCGTGTTTGGATAAGTGATATGAACGGCGCGATTATCATGAAGC
>DALYHZ010000268.1:0-3059 GCA_031970635.1 Methylococcaceae bacterium
ATAATGCGCGATGCGGCGTAAACTCGCTTCGATGCCGCCGATAATAATCGGCACGTCTTTAAACGCTTCCCGACAACGGTGCGCGTAAACAGATACTGTGCGGTCAGGACGTTTTCCTGCTTCGCCATTTGGTGTATACGCATCGTTTGAGCGAATTTTTTTATCTGACGTGTAACGATTCACCATCGAATCCATATTACCGCCCGTGACACCAAAAAATAAATTTGGACGACCTAACTGTTGAAAATCGGTTGCACTCGTCCAATCCGGTTGAGCAATCATTCCGACACGAAAACCTTGTGCTTCAAGCACTCGTCCGATTAACGCCATCCCAAAACTCGGATGGTCAACGTAAGCATCACCGCTCACAATGATAATGTCACAACTATCCCAGCCCAGCTCATCCATTTCGGCGCGACTCATCGGCAATTGCGGCGCGACACCAAAACGGTGCGCCCAATATTTGCGATAGCTAAATAAATTTGGTGGCGTGAAATGCGGCATTAGTTACTCGTAACGTTGTCAATAAAGTTAGGATTGTAGGCGATTAAATCTTTTAAAAATTGTTTAAATGGCAAACGGTATTTTTTTTCGAGTTGCACGGCGCGTTTTTGCAAAACTTTTCGGGAATAAATGGGTGTGTTTTCATGGAAAAATAAACCAATCACATTGACCATACCGTGTACGGGTAAAAACAAAAGTTTTGCCTCAAACAAACGCCCAAGCCATGAAAATAATTGCGTAAATTGTTCGTTGGTATTCCACAAATCAACTACTAAAATGCCATTTTTTTTCAGCATCGATTTGCAAGCGGTGAAAAATTCAAAATTACACAATGCTTCTGCCATGCCTTGTGAATCGAAAGCATCGAGCATAATTAAACTATAAAATTCACGTTGCAACCCCGATCTCTCACGCACATAACGTGCGCCATCATCAATGACCACATTTAAACGATTGTCATGTGGTAATCCAAAATAATCATGTGCAATATTGGCGACTGCTGTTCGATATTCAACGACTTCAACACGACAATCGGGAAAATGTTTTAACAAATATTTTGCTAATGAACCGCCACCTAAACCAATGAGTAAAACATCATCATCGCCCAGCTCTTGAAATAACAACCAACTCATCATCGCTTTCGTATAAGCCAAATGTAATTGGTCAGGATTTTTAAGCGACATCGCACTTTGTTGAGCAAACGAACCAAAATACAACGAACGTACGCTGTCTGCCTCTTTGACTTCGATGCTACCGTCTTTATCTTCTGTGTGGTAAATCAATTGAGGAGTCATCTTTTTATTTGTAAATAATGTTTTTAACGACACTGGCATTATGCTTGATTACGTCTCTTAAAAAACGGGTAAATTCAATTTGATATAACTGTTCTAACACGATTGCACGAGTACGCAACTCTTTTAACGCATACGTTGGCGTGCCACTGTTAAACGCTAATCCGATAATATTGCCGCGTCCTTGCACAGGGATAAATAATAATTTCCAATTAAACAAACGACCTAACCATAAGGCAATTTGTTGAAATTGAGGACGACGCACGCCACCCCAACAGTTAATCACCAACATGCCGTCTTTTTTAAGTAATTTTTGACAACGTTCAAAAAATTCAAAATTACAAATCGCTTCCGCCATCCCCACATGGTCAAACGCATCGACCATCAGCAAACTGTACAATTCACGTTCGCTATCCAAACGTTTACGAACGTATTCTGCGCCATCATCGATAACAACTTTTAAACGGGCATCAAGCGGTAAACCAAAATGGCTACGCGCAATTTTTACCACACTTTTGCGATATTCTACGGCTTTAACCTGACAATCAGGGAATTGATACAACAAATATTTTGCAATTGAACCGCCACCTAAACCAATTAACAGCGCATCATCATTTAATGATTCTTTGAAAAGCATCCAACTCGACATCGTTCGTGCATATTCTAAATATAACTGATTGGGGTCACTGAGTAGCATCGAACTTTGCCGTGGTAATGAACCAAAATGCAACGAGCGTACACCATCCGCCTCGACGACTTCTAACGCCCCCTGTTCATCAAAATCCTGATGAATCAGCAAACCATCGTATTTATACATCGTATGATGATTAAACAGGCGTTTAAATTTATTGTCTTGTGTATCGTGTGGCATTCAAATGTTCGCCTTCGATTCAATAATGCCACCGCCTAAACACACATCGTCTTGATAAAACACGACGGATTGTCCTTCGGTTATAGCACGTTGTTGTTGTGAGAAAATAACTTGGCAACGTCCATTTTCCAATGGTTTAACAAAACAGCCTTGATCTTCTTGACGATAACGGGTTTTGGCTTTGCACGTCATCGGTTCAATTAACGGGCGATTACTGCACCAATCGAGTTGGTCGGCAATGAGCGAATTATGCAACATCAACGGGTGGTCATGTCCTTGCCCAACGATTAACACGTTATTAACAACATCTTTATCCAATACATACCACGGTTCGTCAGGCGCGTTCTTCACGCCGCCAATGCCTAAACCTTGCCGTTGTCCTAAGGTGTAATACATCAAACCATGATGTTGTGCGATATATTGCCCTTCTGGTGTTCGCATTTCACCGGCTTGCGTGGGCAGGTAACGCTTTAAAAACTCACTAAATTTCCGTTCGCCAATAAAGCAAATGCCGGTGCTGTCTTTCTTTTTCGCATTTTTAAAACCGGCACGTTCTGCCATGGCGCGAATTTCGGGTTTATGTAAATGCCCAATCGGAAACAATGTGCGCGACAATGGTTTTTGTCCGAGCGTGTATAAAAAATAACTTTGCTCTTTATTTGGGTCTAAACCTTTGAGTAATTGGAATGCGCCGTTGTGTTCAGCAACCCGTGCATAATGTCCTGTAGCAATATAATCTGCGCCTAAATCGTCGATAGCGTAATGTAAAAACGCTTTAAACTTAACATGTTTATTACACAGAATATCAGGATTGGGTGTGCGGGCGGCTTTGAATTCGGACAAGAACACTTCAAAAACTTCGTCCCAATATTCGGCAGCAAAATTTGCCGTTT
>DALYHZ010000269.1:0-3059 GCA_031970635.1 Methylococcaceae bacterium
AGGCTTGGCGATAAAACGCCGCAATTAAAAGCGGTATTTTTTTGCCCTTCATTTTTTCACAGCTCAAATTTGAGCCGTGTAATTCATATTATGATGGGGTTGCTTGGGCAGTCTTTAGGACTGGTCGCACCAAGTCGCGGCATTACCACCCCTTGCAATCCCGTCGCCAATACTGTGGTAAGTATTTGTGGCGGTTACTCAACTCTTAGACTTGGTATCACCGCATGAAAACTCAAACTACAGACGCAATGCGTCCAGTAACTTCAATCAATCCTGATTTCACACATCGTTTTGCCTCATCCATTTACGACGATAGTGCAGATTTAACCGATTCAATCGGCTTAATGACAGACCGAGCATTGAGCGTTTTAGCGTTAATTTCGGGCAAATTTGAAAATAACAAATCGATAGTTAATAACGACGTAATTTACTTGGCACTTTCGAGCGTAGAGCAAGAAATCTTAGATATTCAAGCCTATCTCAAGGCATATTCTGACGCGCAAGCAATAAAAAACCCACGCTAACCACCAGTTGAACGAGGGTTTTGAACCATTGAACATAAAACAAATACGGGCTAATTATGCCTTGTTTGATGGTTCTTTGCACCCGCAAGGAATGAATTTTATGAATATGATTTATGCAACACGCACTGAAGCTGAAAATGCGGCAGTTTTTGCCCCGTCACTGGATGACCAGATTATTGTCGAATGTGAAGGCGGATTTAAGTTTGAAGTCGCGCCACTGCTTGTTGGTGAGCAAATCCCTCCCGATGCTATCAATAAACCTACGTCGCCTAAATCGAAAAACAATACTGAAAGCGGTTTTACTTTCACAAATGGCGATGACCTTGCAGTTACCGCCAAAGCCCCCAATTATTTAATCAATGACATTTTAGAAACAGACTCACACGGCATTTTAGGCGGTTCATCGATGGCGTTTAAAACCTTTGTCGCTATCCGATTGGCGCATTCTATTTGCACAGGCAAGCCATTTATGGGACATGAAGTGTTTTATTCTGGCAAAGTGTTAATGGCGTGTGGTGAAGGTCAAAGCGCGTTTTCACGTCGAATCAAAGCAGTGAAGATTTTGGAGGGCGATTTTAATAATAATCTCATGGTGTTAAATGAACCTGTGCGAATCGATAACAAAGCTGATATGGCGCGATTTAAGCAGGCGATTAAGGAATTTAACCCTGCACTGGTCATCTTTGATACGTTTGCCTCATTGGTGAGCGATACGGACGAAAATAGCCCCAGTGATACAGGTCGAACGTTACGCCTGATTAAAGAAACGTGCCGAAATAATCACACCAGTTCGCTAATCATTCACCATCACGGCAAAGATGCCGCAAGGGGCTTGCGTGGCGCGTCAAATTTCACCAATGACGTGGATTATACGTTTAGCCTCGAACGTCAAGAAGATTCCATGATTACCACCCTGACATGCAAAAAAATGAAAGACGGTGATAGTTTTGAAGAAATCAACATGGAAGCGTGCGTCGTCGAAGTGGGCTTAGAACGTCAAGACGGCAAGCAAGCCACCTCGTTAATCATTAAGCAGGCAGATTCAAGTGTTGTCAAAAAACCTAAAAAGCGAATGAGCCTCAATGAAGATAAAACGTTGTTTGCACTTCGCAAGGCAATTGAACGTGATGGCATCGTGCCACCTCAATCCATCATCGAATTATTTGATGTCACCCCAGAGAATATGCCGCCCAAAGTGGTCAACATCGAATCGTGGCGCGAGGTAGCTTATCAGTCCATTACGGTTGATAGTCAGCCCGAAAAGATGCAGAACGCTAAAAAAATAACCTTTCAAAGATGCCGTAATTCCCTCGAAAAGTCCTATCTGATTGGCTTACATGGCAGTTATGCGTGGCTAATTTAGCGGTACAAAACGGTACAAAACGGTACAAAACGGCACATTGTACCGGCATGTATCTACCGTGTACCGCTAACATGTACCGATGGCTAGAATGCCGTAATAACAAGGCTTGCAGGGAATTTAAGAGCAAATTAACTGCAAAGTCATAAAAGGCTAAAAATTCAGATAAAAAATTGAAGTTTTGCCAACTGGTGAAACGAGAAAATTTGAAGGCTAAAAAATGAAACCTGAAAATGAAATCTTTGAAACGTGTAACAGCAATCAAACAGAAACGGAATTAAAAACGGGTTCGTTTGAACCTTGTGACAACAATCAAACAAAAACAGGTCGAGGCGGCTACCGAAAAAACAGCGGGGCAAAGTCAAGTGGCATTGAAACCGTAACAGTGAGAATTGATAAGCGGCTTTTGAACACTGTGACAAGAATCAAAGCAGAATTTAAAGACGGTAATCTGAACTTAAATGACCTTTTCGCTAAACCTGAGCGACAAGACAATGATGCAAAATTACTGAAAAAAATAGCACGATTAGAATGCGATAAAGAGGAAATGCGCGATGGATTCTTTAAGTTACTTGAATCAGGACGGACTGAATATGAAACGAAAATTAAGATATTACGTTCTGAGTTACAAGACGCTAACAACGTAATCCGTATGCTGGAATATGCACTAAGGAATGACACAGGCAATAATTCTACAGGTGGTAGCGGCAATTTTTCAGAATTGATAAGCAAATATGAACTTGATAAAAAATCAATCATGGAAATGTTATCAATCGCCCACCCAGACAGAAACAATAACAGCGTGGCATCTACTCGGATAACCCAAATACTTAACGATTTAAAGAGCTGTATTTGAACCTTGTAACAACTTTCAAAAGTGTAGCGCGTAAAAACATGATTAACTTAAGACCATATCAAAACGGCGCAATAGTAAATTTACGTTCATCAATTGGCGCGGGTAACAGACGAGTGTTATTGCAGGCGGCAACTGGAGCAGGAAAAACAATAATTGCCTGCGAGATGATTCGATTAGCCATGAGTAAACAAAAACGGGTGATATTCATTGCACACAGAAAAGAAATCATTACCCAATCATCCAGTAAGCTAGATGACTTTGGCATCGACCACGGCATCGTTATGGCAAATCACGCACGAAAAAATAACCATGCCGTGCA
>DALYHZ010000270.1:0-3024 GCA_031970635.1 Methylococcaceae bacterium
TGATGCTTTTGAAAAACTCAACAATACAGAACCTGTTTTAGCCATGAAATTGGTGCGTAATTTGGCAATGGAACTTAATTTCCGACTCCGCAGAGTCAACAATATAATTCGGACACTGGAAGCCTAGCATATAGCAATCAGCGATAAGGATTCATCCTCATCGCTGACCTAATCCTTTTCTATTTTTTCAAAGCATGACTGGCTAAATTTTTGCCTAAATCCCAAATCGCACCACCCATTTTGTGCGTGTCGCCAATGGTTTTATCAAATGCGCTGATAATGGTGTCGTGGTCTTTAGAGGTTAAATTTAGCGGTGGCAATAATTTCACCACGTTCATGCCGTGACCTGCCACTTGCGTCAAAATGCGATGCTCTTTGAATAAAGGAATTGTCACCATTTGGCAGAACAACCCTTTATTTGCCGCTTCAAGCATTGCCCAACCTGCTTTTAACGCTAAACTTTTCGGCGACTGGAATTCAATGGCAATCATCATGCCTTTGCCGCGAGCTTCTTTGAGCAATTCATAACGCAAAGTCATGGCGTTTAAGTTGTTAATGATGTCGCTGCCAACCTTCATGCTATTTTCGACTAAATTTTCTGCGTGCATCACTTCCAAAGTTGCTAAACCTGCCGCCATCGCCATGTTATTTTTTGAAAAGGTCGAACCATGCACAACGGCTCTGTCCATGCGGTTATAAACGGTATCCATGATTTTTTGCGTCATTGCTACGCCGCCGACTGGCACAAAACCACCTGACAACGCTTTAGCCATACAAATCATGTCAGGTTGCACGTTCCAGTGGTCGATTGCCCAGAATTTGCCTGTGCGACCTAAACCTGTTTGCACTTCATCGGCAACAAACAACGTGCCGTATTGTTTGCACAAGCGTTCGACTTCGGGCAAATAATTGTCATCAGGTAAATTCACGCCTTTGCCTTGAATTGGCTCGACGATGAAAGCGGCAACGTCTTTACTGCTCAAGGTTTTTTCGAGTGCCGCTAAATCGTTGAACGGCACGGCTTCGCAATTTGGCAATAATGAACCGAAACCTTCTTTAAAAATATTTTCGCCGTTGAGCGACAACGCACCCATCGTCAAACCGTGATAAGCGTGTTCACAGAAAACAATTTTGTCGCGTTTGGTTGTGAAACGGGCAAATTTAATCGCCGCTTCCACGGCTTCCGTTCCCGAATTACAGAAAAACATTTTGGTTAAATTTTCAGGCGTGGTTTTGAGAATTTCTTTTGCAAGCAAACCGCTCAAAATCGAGACATCCAGTTGCACTAAGTTTGGTAATTCTAACGTTAGCGTTTCTTTTAAGGCTTCGATAACAGTTGGATGATTGCGTCCAATGGCAAACACGCCAAAACCGCTGAGTAAATCCAGATATTCGTTGCCTTCTTGGTCGTAAAGATATTGTCCGACGGCTTTTTTATAATGGCGGTCGTAACCAATGGTTTTTAAAACACGCACCATTTGGTTGTTTAAAAATTGTTCGTGCAAGTCGAATTTGTCGTTGCTGTGTTCGTTTAATAATTGTTCGATGCTAAAGGTCATGGATATTTTTATAGTGATTGAAATCTAAAATTAGTGGGTAAGTTCTTTTAAAAATTCGGGTGCAAAATCTGCCCCGTTATTCCAGCTTAATGTGTGACCTTCGAGGACAAATGATTTAAAAAAAGATTTGTCTTTTAATGGCTCAAAAATTTCGCCATCCAATTCATTCGCTAAATCAACTTCGCCATTTGAACCATCATTGAATGAAAGTTGTACGCGATAATCGTCAATATATTTTGCATCGATAACGTGAATAAACATGAATTACTCCAAAGGTTTTATTTTTGATAAAGGTTTTTTGTTCAGGGCGGCTTGCCAATTATTTTGCAATTCTTCTTTGTGCAGCAAATACCATTCGAGAACAACCATTAACGCGCGTCTTGGAAATTTGCCCGTTACAACGCCCGTTTCAATTTCAACAGTGATTTCATATTCGCCATATTCTGCGTGAAAGTGCGCGGGTGGATGGTCACGAAGGTACATCCGAATAATGATTCCTAAAAATCGGCTAATTTCTGGCATTGCTGTGTTTGTTTAACTAGGGGGGGGGGCGAGATGCTAAAGACCATAAGTAGTTGAGTTTTGATTTAAGTTAGAAAATAATCGTTGAACTTTATTTTTATTTAATAAAAAACTCAGATAAATTTTTTGAAACGCGGCTACAAAATGTTTTTTTATCAACTTCAGAACTTTCTACAGTCGGTGTTTTTTTTAGACCAATTCCAAGTTTTTCAAAAAATTTTCCATCCGAATTATTGGAAGTCGTATTAACTAATGTGTTTAATTTCGCATCATTGATTGTTAGTCCACATACCACTGGTGCAACTGTAATAGCGGCAATATCATCAAACGAATCAGCTATTGCGTAAGAATTGTAACCACTCGAAATAAGAATAAGTGTAACCATTATTTTTTTCACTTTTTGCTTCCTTTATAATTTTTCATATTGTAATTGCGATTTAGTCGTACTCGTCGCATCCCGAATAAATTTCGCTAATTTCAAATAATGTTTGCCGCGTAAAACACTCAAAACAATTGCACGGTCTAAATTCAAATAATCATGCACTAACGCATTTCGCAAACCGATAATTTTTCGCCATGTGACTAATTCAGATTCAGGCAATAAACCATGTCGTGCTAATAATTCAAAGGCTTGATACGCTTCATTCGGAACAGATTTGCCTAAAAATTTAAGCCAATGTTTGCTAACGCCAATGCACGCTTCAACCAAAACTTGTAACAAACGTTCAACTGCGTAGTAATCACGTTGTTTTAAATTTTCAATTTCAGCTAATTCGTTTAACTCGAAAACGTAACCGTCCACTTGTTGATTACGTTCGTGTAAGTAGATTTTTAAAACGATTAAATCACGCATAATGCCATCAAACCCGCTTCCCACTCCAAGCAGGCAATACAATCAACGAGCAAATCACCGTAAAAAATAGCCCAAGCGAAAGTAATAACC
>DALYHZ010000271.1:0-3021 GCA_031970635.1 Methylococcaceae bacterium
GCAAATAACTCAATACATCTTTAACTTCGGTATACGAAAAAAATGACGTACCACCACTGATAAAATACGGCACATTACGTTCGCGCAGGCTTTGTTCTATCAGACGCGATTGATGATTGCCGCGATACAAAATGGCATAGTCTTTATAACGACTATTGCTCATCAATTTGCTGTGCATAATTTCTGACACAATTTGCGCGGCTTCGGCTTCATCATCACGATGCGCTAAAACTTTTAACGGTTCGCCGTGTTCTAAACGACTCCAAAGCCGTTTTTCAAAAACGTGTGGATTATTGGCAATTAAATGATTCGCCACTTTTAAAATGCGTCCGGTTGAACGGTAATTTTGTTCGAGTTTAATCACTTCTAAACGCGGAAAGTCATGTTGTAATTGCGCTAGATTTTCAGGTTGTGCGCCGCGCCACGCATAAATCGATTGGTCATCATCGCCCACAACGGTGAATCGTGCCAAATTGCCAACCAATAATTTCACCAATTGATATTGCGTTAAATTAGTGTCTTGATATTCATCGACGAGTAAATAACGAATGCGGTTTTGCCATTTCGCCAACACGTCAGCGTATGATTGGAATAATAAAACCGGCATTAAAATCAAATCATCAAAATCCACGGCGTTATACGCATGCAAACAGCGCGTGTAATCGGCATAAATTTGGGCAATTTGCACATCGAGCGGTAAAGATGCCGTGATAATGGCTTGCTCTGGTGTGACAAAGGCATTTTTCCATTGCCCGATTTTAGCGGCGAATTGTTCGATTTGTTTGTTGTCGTAATCGCCTGTTTGTTGAGTGAGTAAACTTTTTAAAACCGTGGTTTTATCGTATTCATCAAACAGCGTAATCGCGGCTTTATAGCCCAAGGTTTTGTGTTCTTTGCGTAAAATATCCAGCCCTAACGAATGAAAGGTCGACACACGCAACCCGTGACCTTGAGAGCCGTGCAACAATTTACTGACGCGACTTTGCATTTCTCGCGCGGCTTTATTGGTAAATGTTAATGCGGCAATGTGGCGAGCTGGCAAACCTTGGCGCACTAAATAAGCGATTTTTTCAGTAATGACGCGCGTTTTGCCACTGCCAGCACCTGCTAAAACAAGTAAAGGGCGTTCGATTTGTTTTACGGCGGCTTGTTGCTCAGGGTTTAAATTTTTCATCTACCGATGCGTAAAAATCGAACCAACATCACTGTCATCATGAATATCAGAAAGCGTTATTTCTTTGCTTTCAAAAATACCAGAACGTTGTTTGATGGTAGGGGTTGATTCAGTTGTTACATCATCTACGGCACTGTTTTGAGATTCGGTGGAACTTAATTGTTGTGTTGCTTGTTTTACCATGAAACGGAATTCATTTTTATGTTCTGCGGAATTGATAGCATCATCGTAACTAATTTTTTGTTGCAGAAATAAATCACAACGTGCTTGATCAAAACTTTGCATTCCCACATTGCGACCATTAAAAATTAGCTCTTTAAGACGATGGAACTCACCGCGTCTTAGCACATCTTGAACTTCAGGCGTGTTAATTAAAATTTCGGAAATCACATGATTTTTTCCATCACTTCCACGTAACAACTGTTGCGATACGATGGCGCGTAGCCCTGTCACTAATTCCATACGCATTCGACGTTGCATATCATCAGGAAATAAATTAAGTATTCGCTCCATCACCTGTTCAGCATAACGGGCGTTAATCGTCGATAAACACAAACAGCCCGAGTCGACAACAGAAATTGCCGTTTGCATGGTTTCGCGTGACCGAATTTCGCCAATTGCGACTACATCGGGGGATTGTTGTAACGCATTTTTTAATGCTATTTCGTAAGAATCCGTATCTAATCCCACTTCCCGTTGCGTCACAATACAATTTGCATGGGAATGCATAAACTCCATCGGGTCTTCTAGCACGATGATATGACCACTGCTGTTTTGATTACGATATTTAATCAACGATGCCATAGAAGTCGATTTACCTGCCCCTAAAGGTCCAGCAAATAGCACTAAGCCTTGTTTTTCCATTACCAGTTCTTTAAAAATTGCTGGTAAATTCAACGTATCAATATCAGGAATTTCATGTTGAATACGGTGTAACACCATACCTGCCGCATCGCGTTGAATAAACGCACTGACCCGAAAACGTCCCACTTTAGGAACGCCGATAGCAAATTGACATTCTTTCGTTTTATAAAATTCTTCTTTATGACGCGCTTCCATCAGACTTAAAACTAACGCTAACGTTTGTTCTTTAGTCAACGTGGTTTTCGATACTTCAACTAATGCCCCCTCAATTTTCATCGTCGGCGCACGTCCTGCCGTGATAAACAAATGAAATGAATTTTTTTGCACCATAAGTGCTAATAACGCATTAAAATCCACAATAACTCCTTAGTGATGAAACATTTCTTTATTTACCGCTTGAGTCGCCGCAACTTTTGGCGAAATAAGCCCTTTATCGACTAATTCTTTCATATTTTGATCGAGCGTTTGCATACCGTCTGCACGACCGGTCTGAATCGCTGAATACATTTGTGCCACTTTTGCTTCTCGAATCAAATTTTTAATCCCATTTGTGCCAACCATAATTTCATGCGCCGCAACTCGACCACCGCCTATTTTTTTTAATAAGGCTTGTGAAATTACGGCTTGTAAGGATTCTGATAACATGGAGCGAATCATATCTTTTTCAGAAGCAGGGAAAACGTCGATAATTCGGTCAATGGATTTTGCCGCCGAAGTGGTGTGCAAAGTACCAAACACTAAATGCCCCGTTTCGGCAGCGGTGAGTGCTAATCGAATGGTTTCTAAGTCACGCATTTCACCGACCAGAATAATATCGGGGTCTTCACGCAATGCTGAACGCAATGCTTCATTAAATCCCAAGGTATCTCGATGCACTTCGCGTTGATTGATAAGACAACGTTTACTTTCATGAACAAATTCAACAGGGTCTTCAACCGTCAAAATATGCGCGTACTCGTTGTGGTTAATGTGGTTAATCATTG
>DALYHZ010000272.1:0-3014 GCA_031970635.1 Methylococcaceae bacterium
TACGTTAGCAAGTAGTAGTGCCACTTTAATTTTAAGTAATGATGTCGTCGGACTTACTGAAGTGTTACAAGGATTTAACGACACGCCAGATTTAAATCGCGCCTACATTTTATCATTAACGGGCGAAGTATTAAGTTCTACACACGCTAATGAAATCGGTTTTTTTGTGACGGATATGCAAAATTTACATTTGTTAAAAAGCCAACCAGTTCCTCAAATTTTATTAGCAAATTCGCATCAAATTGATGTCGCAACACCTGTTTTTGCAGGTACTCATCATGTAGGCTGGTCGCGTGTTGAAATGCGAATGGATAGTGTGAACAGTAATTTGCAGTCAGTGTTAATTCGTGGCGTTGTTATCATTTCATCTTTAGCATTTCTTGTTGTTATTATTGCATTATTTTCAGCACGTAAATTGACAAAACGCCTTAATGAATTAGTGCATATTTTTACGGCAGTTGCACATGGAAAGCGTGATATGCGCGCAAAAATTGTTGATAACGACGAAGTTAGTTTATTAGCGCAAGGTTTTAATACCATGCTTGATGAACTATCCGCAACGGAACATTTACGAGAACAAATCACGCGGTTTTATAGTGCGTGGATTGCTTGTAATAATGTTATTGTGCGAGAAACCGATGAAAATGTATTACTTAATGAAATTTGTCGCGTTGTCGCCAAACAAGTGCCTTTCAAATTGGTTTTGATTGGTATGATAAATGACGAACAATGGGTGGATTTTGTGGCAAGTAGTCATCCAGATTCGCCATATTTTAAAAATTTACACGTTTCAATCAATGCCAATTTACCAGAAGGACGTGGTCCGATAGGGCAGGCGATTCGAGGTAATTGCCCTGTTATTTTTAATAATTTATTAGAGGAAAATGATTTCAAAATGTGGCAGGACATCGCTAGGATGGAGGGCATTTATTCGAGTGCTGCGTTTCCTATTTCTAGCGGTGGAAAAATTGTTGGCACATTTTCCTTGTATTCCACAGAAACAGATTATTTCACAGCAGAATTGGTTAATTTAATTTGTGGTTTATCACAAGATTTACGTTACGCCTTGGAAAATTTAGAACGTAATAAATTACAACTTATGCAAGACCATGAATTACGCATCGCAGCGGCTGCTTTTGAATCACAAGAAAGTTTTATGGTGACAGATGCAAACAGTATCATTTTACGCGTAAATAACGGTTTCACTGCTTTAACAGGCTATACGGCGAATGAAGTTGTCGGAAAAAATCCACGTCTGTTAAGTTCAGGGCGACATAGCAAAGAATTTTACGAAACCATGTGGAAAACGTTGCTTACAGAGCGTTTTTGGCAAGGCGAAATTTGGAATCGTAAAAAAAGCGGTTATGTTTTCCCCGAATGGCTTTGTATTACCGCTATCAGTAATTCTTTTGGCGAAATTACTAACTATGTCGCCACGTCCAATGATATTAGTCAACGTAAAGCCGATGAGGACCGCATTCGCCAACTGGCGTTTTATGATGAACTAACAAAATTACCTAATCGGTCATTATTATTTCAACGCCTGAATCTAGCGTTAAATACCAGTCAACGTTATCAACACTATGGCGCGTTAATTTTTTTAGATTTAGACCATTTTAAAATTCTCAATGACACATTAGGGCATACATTAGGCGATCAATTATTGATTGAGGTTTCTAAGCGATTATCAGATTGTGCGCGAGACATTGATACTGTCGCACGATTAGGCGGCGATGAATTCATTATCATTTTAGAGCATCTTGATGAAAATAAAAGCGCGGCAACTGAGCAAGTGCAAGATAGTGCAGAAAAAATCCGTCGTGCAATTTCAGAATGTTATTTGTTAGATGTTGATGTTTCAGGGAATGGAATTTCTTCTACCATTGAATACCACACCTCATGTAGTGTGGGATTTGTCTTATTTTTAGGTATAGCCGTCATCGCTGACGATTTACTTAAATACGCTGATTTAGCGATGTATCACGCAAAAAAAATGGGACGAAATCAAATTAGTGCGTTTGTGCCAGAAATGCAAAAAGCGTTAATTGAGCGTACTCAACTCGAAGCAGATTTACGGCAATCCATTTTTGAAGGAAATGAATTTGTTTTATTTTATCAAGCGCAAGTGAGTAATGATGGCAAAATTTTAGGGGCAGAAGCCTTAATTCGTTGGCATCATCCGCAACGTGGGCGAGTTAGTCCGGCAGATTTTATTCCACTTGCCGAAGAGACAGGAATGATTGTTGCCTTAGGGACATGGGTGTTGCGTAAAGGTTGTGAGACGTTAGCTGCTTGGGCAAAAAAGCCTAAGACAGCGCACTTAAAACTGGCAATTAACGTCAGTAGCCGTCAACTCGCGCAAGAAAACTTTGTCGAATTAGTCAAAGAAATTCTTATCCAAACGGGCATTGATGCTCAATTGCTTAAATTAGAAATTACCGAAAGTATGCTGGTGAATAATGTCGATGAGGCGATTGCCAAAATGCATGAACTCAAAGCATTAGGTGTTAAATTTTCCATGGATGATTTTGGAACAGGTTATTCATCACTATCGTATTTGCAAAAATTGCCTTTAGATCAATTAAAAATTGATCAATCTTTTGTTCGAAATTTATCTTTTGACAATAATGACTCAGCAATTGTCAAAACAATTGTCAATTTAGGTGAAAATTTAGCTTTGAACATTATTGCTGAAGGGGTTGAAACGCAAACAGAATGTGATTATTTAACCAATTTGGGTTGCTTTATTTTTCAAGGTTACTTTTTTGGTCGTCCTTTGCCACTTGATGAATTTGAACGCAGTGTTTTTGCGGCAAATGAATAATATGTGGAACATAACGTGTAAAATGAGTTTTAAACCAATTTTAGAATTTCATAACCAAGCCATTGATAAATTGGTCACGCGAATTGAACAGCAAAAAGATTTGTTATCCATTGTTCAGCGCGTGTTGCCGGCAAATTTAGCAGAACATCTACTACATTGTGTGCTACATGATACAACGTTATTGCTTTAC
>DALYHZ010000273.1:0-3003 GCA_031970635.1 Methylococcaceae bacterium
AAACGGCGAAAAAAGACGGGGTGCAATTACTGGACACGCTCTTGAACTGTTACGCGATTATGCAAAATTAAGACGCATTGAAACGCCGTTACTGTTCCCGTCACCAACCAAACCACAGCAACCGATTGAATTAAAAAAATCATGGTTACGGGCGTTGCAGGTTGCAGGCATTGAAAACTTTAAATGGCATGACTTACGGCATTGTGCCGCGTCATACCTTGCAATGAATGGTGCAAGTGCTACTGAAATTGCGGCTTTCACGGGTCATAAATCGCTTGCCATGGTGGCGCGTTATACTCACATTGCCGATAAGCACCTCGACGATGTTGTGGCATCCATGAATCATAAGATTTTTGGCGGTGTGTGATGACGTTGGTAATAAAAACAAAAGCACCTGAAAGAATCGAACTTGACGTGGATGACTGTAAAAAAAAATACATTGAAGCGAGTAAAAAGAAAAATTTGTTAAGTGATTCAATAGATCCATTTTGCAAGCCAAACCTATTGAGCGACTCAATAGGCGATGGGCTTTCATTTACTAAGCAAGCCGAAAACAAGGTACTAAATGATTTGTTGCGTTACCAAAACAAGTTTGATTGCATAAATAAATTCGAATTGCTTGTTGATAAGCATTACTTATTTTTCGGATTATCACCAACTGATTTAGCAATGCGTAACAGTCCACTTGCAATGCTTTTAAATCCAACACTTGAAGAAAGACTTGAACAGCAACGCATTGATGACGAAAAAGAGCGTAACGAAAGAGTTGCAGAATCAATAAGGCAAATTGAGCGCAATAAAGAAGCTGCAATTGAATTACAAGTTGAAGCACTGCGAAGGTTTGAAGAAGAAAAACAAAAAGCAAATCAGTCACAAAAGCAAGAATGGCTAGAATCAATCAGTTATGAAATTGGTTTTTACGTTAAAAATAACACAGCCGTTGATTGGGAGCATTGGCTACTTCTTAAAGAATGGAGCAAAGAGCAAGCGGCTAATTTAATATGCGGCATTGACCCTAACAATGATGATTCCAACGTGCTACCAAAGCCTGTAACAAAGATTATTCAAAGGTGTTATGACGAGTTAAAGCGTGACTATGCACCACCTTTTGTATGGCTTAGATGGTTTGATAGTGTTGGTTTGCTTTGTATGATGGGACTAGGGCGAATGCGTCGCTGGTATAATGAAAAAGAATTGGAATTAAAAGAATTTGAAAAGTTACAAGAGTTGTCAGCATTTAAGGAACTTGTTCACAATGGCGAATCACCAGTTAATTGGCAACATTGGGCAATTCTAAAAGATATTACGCCCGAACAAGCTGCAAAACTTGCAAATTACATAGACCCTAACGAGCATAAAGGCAAACAATTCGCACAGGGGGATTATTCCAATGATTCAATTGTAAATAGACCATTCAAAGAGCTTAACAAACGACTTACCGAGCTTGAGCAGCGTTTAAGAAACGTAAAGTCATTTTGGACGTTGTCAGAATTGGTCGAAGCGTTAGGCGATGATGCACCGCTTGGAATGGTTGAAGCTGTAAATGATTTGGTACAATATTTAGCCACTCCTCCGTTGGTTGATTCAAGCGAAAACCAAACCACCACGCCACAAAATATAACCGTATCAAGCGAAGAAACGACCCGAATTAGCAAATCCAAAGAGCGTGACAATGATTTTAAATCGTGGATAGAATTAGAAAAGCCGCCGCTTGATAAGATGAAAAAACCGCAAATTCACAGTCGCTTGATTGAACGAAATCGTCAGTTATGGTGTATCGGCGCAAAGACTTTTGAAACTTGGTGGGAACAGCAAGACATTTACAAAGCCTCGCGTGGTCGCAAGAAAACAACGTCAAAATTTACGAGTGAAATTTGAATGAACAGTAAACAGCGCAAAACAAAAGAGGCTATTTTTTCCAAGCCCATACCGAAATCAATTGAATGGGCAGATATTGAAAGTTTGATTAGCGGTTTGGGCGGTAAGATTAAACAAAATAACGGATCACGAGTACGAATTGATTTAAACGGTCATTCACTCAACATTCATTCACCACATCCGCAAAAAGAAGTAAAAGTGTATGTAGTGAAATTATTACGCGAGTTCTTAGAAAAGGCAGGTATTCAATGATTTATAAAAATTACGAAGCACAAATCAGTTACAGCGAAGAAGATGAAATTTTCTTTGGTCGAGTGGTAAATATCAAGCAAGACATGATTGCCTTTGATGGCACGTCAGTCGAAGAATTAAAGCAATCCTTTCATGCCGTCATTGATGAATACCTGCAAGATTGCAAAGACACTGGTAAAAAACCTGAAATTCCTAACATAAAGCCATCAATGCAACGATTAGATTGCGCTAATTTTTCGCCTGCAATGTAATTTATACCGTGCCTTTTCAGCAAATCAAACATTAACTTTTCACAACGCCCCGTAAGGGGCTTTTTTATGTCCAAAAATCTGAAAAAGAAATACCCGAAATCCGCAAAGGAAACTCCCTAAATACCCCCGTTTTCATATAGGGTATTTCTTGAAAAATCCAGCAATGGCGCGGGTTTAAAATTCCCTATATCCCACTTTTTTCAAATTAGGGAATTTTATTTTTATCGCCATTAACTAAAACTACCTCTGCCGAAAAACATAGTTTTTCATATTTCAACCTAAACAGGGGTAACACATGGCAACAACATTACTAAACGTTAATCAACTCGTACAAAGACAACCCGCTTTAACCGTTGGCGGTGTGCGTGGCTGGATATTCAACGAAGAAAAAAATGGGCTTAAAGAAAGTGGCGCGATTATCAGAATTGGCAAAAAACTAATGATTAACGAGGAAAAGTTTTTTTCATGGATTGAAGCACAGGGGGCGGCGTAATGACTAACCATACCGCAATAGCACAGCGTACAAAGATTTTAGACTGGCTACGAGAAAAGCCCATGACCACATTTGAAGCACGCGAAGAATTAGACATTATGCAACCTGCAACGCGAATCTTTGAATTAC
>DALYHZ010000274.1:0-2968 GCA_031970635.1 Methylococcaceae bacterium
TAAGCGGCAAAACATTCGGGACATGTATAAACGGTAGGTTCTTCATCGCGTGGTTTCTTGGCTTTACCGTCTAATGTCCATTCTCGTGCATTCTCAACAAAGCCATGTTCATACGTCAGTCCTGCACAATCGAGAATGATGCAGTCGGTTTTACCGACAGCAGGTCTCATCACTCGACCAACTGCCTGCAAATAAATGGTCAGCGCTCACCTGCAACCCCTTTCTTATGTGCAATCTGTACACTTGCGCTAAAAATGTCGTTTACAATGGCAATAGCAGACTTCACTAGATGGTCAGGGATAATATTTTCAAAAAACTGCCCATTGGATAGATGCAAATTCGCCGCTAACTTCATAATCTGAAGTTGAGCTTACTTGCCGCGCCACGCATAAAAGAATGGGAATATTTATCACCGTCCGCTAAAAACGGTTCAATCTCGACCAAGTATTCGGTAATCATCTTGTGACCCGCAGGCGTAATCGTCAGTGCAGATAAATCGTTGTTGATATGGCGATACATGGTGTCAGCTAATCTCGTCGCGACTTCGTTATATTCTGCGAGAATTTCACCGTTAATGGCGGTACCACGATACTTGTCACGCTTGCCTAAATAATGCGGCTCTGCGGCAAATAAACACCTTTCGGCAAGTCCAGTACCGTTACTGGCTTCTAACATCTTTTCGATACTGCCATTTTGAGCAAACGACACCAACGCGCCAACCACTTGACCGCAATAACCTTCACGTCCAACACGTTGTGAATTGATATGCCCCCCGTCGTAACCATTGAGCAATAAATCGTTGTTATTGGCTTTTTTGCCATCACCATAAGACAAGCCTAACAAGGTGTTAATCATGCCTTGTTCGCTGGATATGGCAGAAAAAAAACCGCGTGTGAAATTGAGCGATTGCTCTAACGCTTCGGGGGAAGGATTTGTTGAGAATAACGGTATCGGCGGATTGGCTAACAAATCTTTTAACGCTTGATTATCATCTTCCGTTCGTTCGTCTTTGGGAATTTCTTTAAGTCGTAAGATGTCTTTTTTGTGGGCATCTGCCCGTGATTTATGCGCTTTGAAAAAAGCCTTTTGAAACGTCGTTAAACACCAGCTTTTTCCTGTACCACTGGGTTGTTCTGCAATCACATATAGTCCGATAGGAATATCGCCACCGTGTTCATAATTGACCACATATCGCCGGCAGGCAATTGAACTAAACACGCCCATGCCGGTTAAAAATACCGTGCTGACAGGCATTTGTATTGCATAAGCCGTTGCCTTCGATAACCGTTTCATAAGGTGGCTATCATCCAAGTGTTTCAGTAAATCCAATTCAATGTAATCACTGTCATCATCAAGGATTTTGTTATGTGAATTGCGTGATTTGGGTTTATTGATAGCATCCGGTGGGATTTGCTCACCAATAAGCGGTAAAGCATCATCGTGATAAGTGGACACAAACCTAAATCCGCCCTCACATTCGACAATAATTTGGTCATCCAGTGACGGGTCAAAAACAGCCGCATTTTCAGCTTCGGTGCGTGTTTGATAAATTGTATTCATAAAGTTTCATTCCTTGCAGGTGCAAAGAGCCATCAAACACTGTAGAATGCACAACGATTATTCATGTTGTGAAACATCATGTGTTTGATGTCCCAAACCCGCGTTCAACTGGTGGTTAGCGTGGGTTTTTTATTGCCTGTGCGTCAGAATATGC
Source organism: Methylococcaceae bacterium (assembly GCA_031970635.1). Lineage (GTDB taxonomy): Bacteria > Pseudomonadota > Gammaproteobacteria > Methylococcales > Methylomonadaceae > UBA10906. The sequence goes on from DALYHZ010000274.1 coordinate 1,715, forward strand.
CTTGAGATAGGCTTGAATATCCATAAGTTCTTGCGTAATACCGTCAATTACTTGATAAATAATTTCGTTGTCTAACGTGTTCGCGTCATCATCTTCAAATTGTGTTGAGAGCAGATTTAATGAACCTAATGCGCGACTGGTTATCAAGTGAATCGAATCACTTAAATCGCGGTGGTCTTTAAATAAATGGCAAAAACGGTGTGATAAGTCAGGATTGAATGGACGGATTGCGTCTAGATTTTGAGTTTTCATGCGGTGATACCAAGTCTAAAGTGGGTAAAACCGTCACGCAATGTTGCGAAGCATTGAGCGGCGGAGTTGAGTGAGTTCGCAATATCTCGACTTGGTGAGACCAACCGTAAAGGTTGCTCAAACAACTCCACCATAATGAATTTACACGACGCAAATTTGCGTTGTGTTAAAAATTGCAGGCAAAAAAATACCGCTTTAAATTGCGGTGAATTATCACCAAGTCTAAAAAATGGGTTGCGAAGCCCGACCGTCATTTTCGTTGCCACGGTGCTTTGTGTCAATGGGATTTTTGATAACTTAGGCATGGCGTAGTTCTCCGGTTGTCGCGCCACCTGACACAGGTTTTTTGTAATTCACGCGCTTGTTCAATAATTTGCTGTAACACTGGCAAGGTGTCACTTGTTCAAGCTCTCTAATGAAATGATTGATTACCGTTAAAATTCTGTCTTCTTGGTAAGCAAATGTTGGTGTTGCATGTCCATCGGCGTAATGAGTGTAATTTTGCGTTGGTACTTCATACGCGGTTAATGCCTTTTCAAATACTTCTTTACTCAAACCTTGAGAGTACATTTTTAAAGCGTTGGCGCGTGAAATAAATCCGCGTGGCACACCATTTCGTAAATCAACGCTAATTTGTTCAACTTTCGCCACTACTTGTTTTACTTCATGTTCTGTTGCGGCAAGTCGTCTGTCATGTTCAACCAAAGCTAACGCGGATTGTGCCAATATCTCATTAGCGGTTAATTGCCTTGCTGGCTGAACTGAATAGCCGCCCGTTTTGCGAATCGATGGTAAAACTTCCGACGTAACCCACTTTTTAAATTTTTTCGCTTCTGGTTTTGCACTTCCCAAGATTGATGAATGCAAGCCGCTTTCGTTGATAATGTTCACCCCCCGATTTCCAAAACCTACGATTTGTAGGTTTTGAACTTCATCGGAATCTAGCCGTCTCGTCATTGCTTCGGTATCGTTGTATCCCAAAATTGCCGCAACATCTTTCGC
>DALYHZ010000275.1:0-2284 GCA_031970635.1 Methylococcaceae bacterium
CAGTCATTGCTTGATTACGCCACGAAACACGGTATTCCTGTTGAACAAAAACAAGGTGGCGCGTCACCGTATTCGATGGATGCAAATTTATTGCATATTTCTTATGAAGGTCGCGTGTTGGAAAACCCGTGGACTGAACCCGAAGAAAACATGTGGCGTTGGACAGTTTCGCCTGAAAATGCACCTGATAAAGCAACGTATATTGAATTGACGTATTCAAAAGGTGATGTGGTTGCGATTAACGATGAACCGGTTTCACCGGCAACCGTTTTAGAACGTTTGAACAAAATGGGCGGCGAAAATGGCATCGGTCGTTTGGACATTGTCGAAAATCGTTATGTCGGTATGAAATCGCGCGGTTGTTACGAAACACCTGCGGGAACCATTATGCTCAAAGCGCATCGCGCGATTGAATCATTAACACTTGACCGTGAAGTGGCACATTTAAAAGATGAATTGATGCCACGTTATGCGTCGTTAATTTACAACGGTTACTGGTGGAGTCCAGAACGTAAAATGTTGCAAACCATGATTGATGAATCACAAATCAACGTGAACGGCAAAGTGCGTTTGAAACTTTACAAAGGCAACGTAATTGTTGTCGGACGTGAATCGGCAACAGACAGCTTATTTGATGAAAGCATTGCAACGTTTGAAGATGACAAAGGCGCGTATGACCAAAAAGATGCCGCAGGCTTTATTAAACTCAATGCGTTAAGATTGCGAATTGCCGCAAAACGTAAAACAAAATAGTTTTTCAGAAAATAAAAAAATCATGACCACCAATTTACAACTGACCGCCGACGGCAAATTAAAACATTTTTTAACTCCTGAAGGATTGAGCGCGACTTTATTGACGCAAATCCTTGATACGGCGGAAACGTTTATTGATTATTCGTACGCGCAGCAGAACATCAAATCTGTGCCGCTGTTGCGCGATAAAACGGTGGTTAATTTATTTTTTGAAAACAGCACCCGAACACGCACCACATTTGAACTTGCCGCAAAGCGTTTAGGCGCGGAAGTGGTCAATATGAATATTGCCACGTCTGCAACGTCAAAAGGTGAAAGTTTGCTCGACACAATTCGCAATTTAGAAGCGATGTTTGTGGATGCGTTTGTGGTGCGTCATGCCGTAAGTGGTGCGGCGCACTTCATCGCTCAACAAACTGCACCGCACATTAGCGTCATTAATGCGGGTGATGGACAACACGCGCATCCAACACAAGCCATGCTTGATATGTTTACCATTCGGCAATTGAAACGCGATTTTCCACAATTACGCGTCGCCATTATTGGCGATATTTTGCATTCGCGCGTGGCACGTTCTGAAATCTACGCTTTAAATATTTTAGGCGTGAAAGAAGTACGCGTCATTGCACCAAAAACGTTATTGCCTACCGAAATTGAGACATTGGGCGTGAGCGTTTCACATGATTTGCAACAAGGCTTGCAAGACATTGACGTAATTATCATGTTGCGATTGCAAAAAGAGCGTATGACTTCGGCATTATTGCCAAGCGAAAGTGAATATTTTAATTGTTTTGGTTTAACCGAAAAAAAATTAAAACTCGCCAAACCCGATGCTATTGTGATGCACCCAGGACCTATCAATCGTGGTGTTGAAATTGACTCGAAAGTCGCAGATGGCAAGCAATCTGTCATTTTGCAACAAGTCAGTAATGGCGTAGCAGTACGAATGGCTGTCATGGCGATGACAATGCAAATCTAATATTTTTATCTTCTTTTTTCATCTCTTAAGGCAAATTTAATACACGCCAAGTTAGAATCGTTGCACCTTAACAACAAAACGTACAGTTTTATTCCATAAAAGTTAAAACCTTCCCGCCTGCGATGATGCAGGATGAGAAGCTGGCGAAGCACTTTGAATTCAAAGAATTAGAGTTCTATCAAAGTCCTTCATACGCAAAATTGCTTTTGTAATCTTGCATATTGAAACCAATACTCGACCACTTTATGAAAAAATTGATCCCGATTTTATCGTTAACTGTTTTAAGCAGTTGCAGCAATACAACACAACTAAAGGCAAATTTAGTTCCACTTCAACAAGACATTTTACCGACGCTTTCAGCAGAAGCTTCTCAAAGTGTCACTACTAAGCAAAAAAATAACAAGAAAGTCGCCTCCCATTCCGGCAAGTTAACAAGTGTCAAACATGGCGTTGCCTCGTGGTATGGCAACCAATTTCACGGTAAGAAAACCGCGACAGGTGAATTCTTTGATATGTATGCGATGACGGCCGCGCATAACAGTTTGCCGCTTG
>DALYHZ010000275.1:2294-2934 GCA_031970635.1 Methylococcaceae bacterium
ACTAATGTTGAAAATCATCGGACAGTGATTGTTCGCATCAACGATCGCGGACCTTTTTATGATCATCGCATCTTGGATTTGTCGTATTCTGCCGCAAAGCAGTTAGGTATGGATGAGGCTGGAACAAGCAAAGTAGCCATTAAATCGATTCCTGCTGAACAAGCTTTGAAACAGTTGCAAAAACAAAATCAGCCTGTTTATTTACAAGTTGGCAGTTTTAACGACAAACAAATGGCGCAAGCTCTGCAAAAAAACATCCATAAACAACATTTGACTGACGTTAAAATTGCGTCATCTAGCCACAAAGGCTCAACGCTTTACAAAGTGCAATTGCCTATTAAGTCATCACACCATGCAAGCGAACTTAATAATAAATTGGCAAAGTTAGGTATTACCGACACACAATTTGTAACAGAAACCAATTAAATCAATCAATTGTCATGATACAATTGCGCTCAGTTTATTCTGTTTTATTCTTGACCGTAGCCCATGACAACCAAATCATTCTTTCGATCTATATTCTTTTTTTTGATTCTGTTTCTCACCGCGTTGTATTCCAACGCGGAAGAATCTGAAATTCTAACGCCAGCCGCGCCTAAAATTGCCGCCAGCAGTTTCATTTTAATGGATTATCACACGG
>DALYHZ010000276.1:0-2931 GCA_031970635.1 Methylococcaceae bacterium
CCGGATGCAGATTTAATCATCATCGACGAAGCACATTTAAGCTGTAGCACGTCGTATAAGCAGATTGTTAAACATTATGCCGATGCAACGGTAATTGGGCTGACAGCAACACCGCATAGACTTGATGGCAAAGGGTTAGGCGAAGGCTCTGGCGACATTGTGCAGGTCGTACCAATGGCACAATTGATAGCAGAAGGTCACTTAGTAAAACCACGGGGATTTGCACCGTTCACACCGGATATGCGAGGCGTGAAGAAATCGAAAGGCGATTACGATGCCACGCAAACTGCCGCGCTCATGGATAGAAAAGAGATTACGGCGGATATTGTGAAGCATTCGTTAGCGTCTGCAATCGACCGGAAAACCATCGTATTTGCCTCAAGCGTTGAGCATTCAAAAAATATCGTAGCAGAGTTCATAGCGGCGGGGATTTCAGCAAAACATCTTGATGCCAATACACCCGCTAAAGAACGCGATAAAACTCTTGCTGATTGGCGAGATGGTGAATTTACCGTGCTTTCAAACATGGGACTGTTCATTGAGGGCTTGGACGTGCCGGCGGCTTCGTGTTGCATATTGGCGCGACCAACTAAGTCGCTGACCATTTATTTGCAGGCAGTTGGTCGAGTGATGAGACCGCATGAAAGTAAAACCGATTGCATCATTCTCGATTGTGCGGGTTTGACGTATGAACATGGCTTTGTTGAGGATGCACGAGAATGGACATTAGACGGTAAAGCCAAGAAACCACGCGAGGAAGTGCCAGCCGTTCACACATGCCCCGAATGTTTTGCCGCTTACTCTAAATCACAGCATCCGCATGAATGCCCCGAATGTGGATTTAAAACGCCAGCAGAGGCAAAAGAAGTCGAACACGTTGAGGTTGATATGATTGAACTCACGCCGGCGATTGTGGCGCAATTACGCGCAAAGAAGATTCGACAATTAGAATTTAAACGTTGCAAAACACTTGATGACTTTATCGAGCTTGGCAAATTGCGAAATTACAAAGCTGGTTGGGCTTATATCAAGTGGAACGAGCGCAAGGCATGGTTGCAAGCAAATGGATATGCTGTACCAATGGAACAAGCGGCATGAAATCGGGCATTTCTGTTGTCCGCTCAATTGATGATATTACAACCATGAAATACAGCGTTGGCGCGTGTTCCATGGGTAATTACAACCGATTTACAACCTACACCGCAGACACCTTAACGAAACACAGCGGGCAGTCGTGGCGAGTTGGTTGGAGAATATAAATCAGGGGGATATGAACGCCGTTGTGAACGCAGGAATCCAGTTTAATCAAGGTTTAGCAGGTCAGTGTGAACGCTGTACAACGGCAAACCATTTGACGGTATTAGCGCATTGGTTCGCAGTATCCTAAAATGCTCAATCTGTAACCATAAAGATAGCAGGGGACTTGATGAGCTTGATTGATGATTTGAAAACTGAACTTGAAAAAACATCAATACCAGAACATGAAATAGAGCCTATTCTTGTGAAAATCACCAAACTGCACGGTGGGACTTATCCGTATATCCGCTTGAACGTTAGACCAAATTGCAGAAAGAAAAATAGAATTTGAAAGCCGCTTATTCCTCACAAACTCGCCTTGATGGCGACAGGAGAAAAAAATGAAATTCGACGACTTAGAACATTTCAAACATTGATGGATGCAAACCAGAGCATTAAACCTACCAGCCGAATCAATTAGTAAACGCAGATTTACGCAATTTAATACTGTGAAAATAATGGCTCATCTTCACGACGTTACGCGACGGTATGCAACCGATAAAGAACCACTCCACAACGGTTTAGTAGACATGTCAAAGCCAGAAATCGTCGAAAATCAGATTGAGATGTTTGATGATGAACCGGTTGTTGAAGCAAAGGGGATTTTAGATTTTGTGAGAGAACATTCTCAAGAGCTGAAACAAGAAGTTGTCGTAAATCCGAATGTCATGCTTTCGACTGAGATTGCGGCTTTGACTGGGAAAGAGCATAAGCATGTTAAACGCGATATTCAAGAACAAATCTTGAAAGGATTATATGAAATAGATGATCCAAAAATGGATGATATTGAAATAAAAGGAATTTCTGTAGTTATTGATAATCGCGGCTACGTTTCAGAGTATCACCTCGATAAAGAACATACGCTCACTTTGATTACTGGTTACGACGTAAAGAAACGTCATGCAATTAACAAGCGTTGGTTAGAATTGGAAGAAGAGCAACAAGTAAAAAGACCTAAAAACACAGGCTTTTTACCTCCAATTGCAAAAGAATTTCGTGGTACGTTATCTATAGCAAAAATGCTGGGGCTTACTGGAAATCAAGCTATTTTGCATGCTGACGAAGCTACTAATAAAGTAATTGGTCAGTCACCTGTTGCATTACTTGGCATCGATTTATCGTCACCAAAGCAAGAGCGGCATTTCACGCCGACCGAATTAGCCAAAATGACAGGTTTAAAATCGGCGATTGCGGTCAACAAAGAGTTGGAAGCTAAGGGGTATCAAGAAAAAGTCAAAACCAGTAACGATGAATGGTACTGGAAACCGACCGCAAAAGGTCAGCCGTTTGCCGTTTTGTTGGACAAAAACAAAGCACATGCACACGGAACAGTTCAACAGCTTGAATGGTACGAATCAATCAAGCGAGAATTGCAATGAAAAATTATTTTTTGTTTAAAACAATTGACGGGATTTCTCAAAATAGAAAGAAAAAGCGAATCGCAAACTGAAAGGATTTCAGAGACCAATGTCGACAATTCGCCTTTATCGGCAAAAGCCGACAACGAAAATATATCAAAAAATCCCAACGATTCAATCAAATTCAGTGTTACAGGCGAAAACGGTGAAATTTGGTTTGTTGCGAAAGATGTTGCGGCAATTTTGGGATACAACGATACCGAAGCAATGACGAGAC
>DALYHZ010000277.1:0-2928 GCA_031970635.1 Methylococcaceae bacterium
AACTAAAGTGTTGTCATCAAAAAATGGATCCATCACGGCAGTGCTTGGATCTGGGAGTAAAATCATGTCTGATTCATTGATGTGTTTCCAACCTGCAATTGACGAACCGTCAAACATGTTGCCGTCTTCGAAGGTATCTTCATCAATGGTGTGAGCAGGAAAAGTAACATGTTGTTCTTTACCGCGTGTATCGCAAAAACGGAAATCAACGAATTTGACATCGTTGTCTTTAATCATTTTAAGTACGTTTGCAACAGACATTTAAAGCGTCTCCTAAATTGTTATTATGGTATGAAAATGAAAAGTCGGTGCTTATTATCACCACCACGTTAACGATACCATTTTTTTTAAGCGTTTAGCCACTAAAAAAATAATGTATGAAAATAGCCATTTTCTATTTCAATGCACTTAAATTAAACATGAAATGTCATATTCGCTCCATTATAGTGCATTTATTGTATTGATCATGACATTGTAATTCCCAAGCAACTGTTTTTGTGGTTTTTTTACTACTGGCATGATACCTGCATTTTTAAAGTTCATATATCAAAAACAACTACTAGGAATAATCATGAAAAAAATAAAAAAACACAATAAATACCGTGCGATGCACGTTACAAGCGGTAGTTTATTATTGATGGGGTTAATTGCAAATGCACATTCTGGCGCAATTGCTGATTTGACTGGATACGATGCAAATGAGACATCGTTGTTTAAAAACAACGGTATCGTTGTGGGTGGTTGGGCAAATGTGGGGATTACTTACAATGCAACAAATCCTGCAAATGGTTTCAACGGTCCAATCACATTTGGCGACCGTGATAGCGAAGTACAATTGAACCAATTAAATCTATTCATACAGCGAGCCGTAGCAACGGAAGGCACAGGCTGGGATTTTGGTGGACGTTTTGATGTCATGTTTGGTACAGATTCTATTTTCACCCAAGCATACGGTGTGCCTGCATTTGATGTAAATAATTGGGCACCAATGAATCGTAATCACTGGGATTTAAATATGCTTAACAGTGCGGGCAATAATCGTTTTTACGATTTAGCCTTACCACAAGCCTATGCCGAAGCCTATGTGCCAATTGGCAATGGTTTGAATGTTAAAGCCGGTCACTTTTATACACCAATTGGTTATGAAACCGTTCCTGCACCGGACAATTTCTTCTATACCCACGCCTACACCATGCAATACGGCGAACCGTTCACACATACAGGCGTGATGGGGAATTATGCAGTGGATTCAAATTGGTCAGTGATGGGCGGTGTCACAACAGGCAGCGCGACAGGTGGTTGGGATGGCGGTTTTGATAAACAACTTGGTAACTGGGGTGGTTTGGCGGGTGTGACATGGACTAGCAATGATAAAGGCACGTCAGCCAATATCAGTGGCACTTATGGCGCAACCTCTGAAACAAGTAGCAAAGCGTGGGGGTTATACAGCATTGTGTTGAAACATAACATCACGGATAAAACCCATTTGATGTTGCAACACGATCACGGTTTTGCGAATGGCGTATTGGTAGGAGCTGGAACGCCAGTGGATGCGGAATGGTACGGTGTCAACATGCACTTAACGTATGACATCAAAGATAATTTAACCGGTGGTATTCGTACGGAATGGTTTAGAGATCAAAACGGCTTTCGTGTTTGTTCACCAGGTCGCGTGAGTGCGGCAACAGATAACACAGGCGTAAATTATGCGGCAAATTTTGCAGCAAGTTGTACAGCGTCAACTTATTACGCCATCACGGCCGGTTTAAATTGGAAACCAGTGGCATGGCTCAATTTGCGTCCAAATGTACGTTATGATTGGGCAGACGGCTCACGTCCTTTCGGAAATGCAAAACAAGACCAATTTTTATTTTCAACCGACTTTTCAATCAATTTCTAAAATTTTTAGGTGGAAAAATGAAAGCACTTTTGCGTAGTTTTACGGCGTTATCATTACTCGGCGCAAGCGCGTTGAGTTTTGCAGAGGAAGTTGTAGCCCCTGTTGCCAATAAAGGCGATACCGTTTGGGTAATGATTTCAACGATTTTAGTTATCTTGATGATTGTGCCAGGTTTAGCGTTATTTTATGGCGGTATGGTTCGCGCTAAAAATATGTTGTCTATTTTGATGCAAGTGTTTGTCATTTTTTGTATGACAGCGGTTTTATGGGCAATTTATGGTTACAGCATTGCATTTACTGAAGGCAACGCATTCTTTGGTGGTTTGAGCAAAGTTTTCCTGAAAGGTATAACACCCGATTCGCTTGCAGCAACTTTTAGCAAAGGCGTTGTGATTCCTGAATTTGCATATGTTGCTTTCCAACTGACGTTTTCTGCGATTACACCGGCAATTATCATCGGGGCTTTTGCAGAACGGATTAAATTCTCAGCCGTTTTGTTATTCGTTGCCATTTGGTTCACCTTCTCTTATTTGCCGTTAGCACACATGGTTTGGTATTGGGCTGGTCCTGATGCTTACACAGATGCAAGCGCGGCTGAAGCGGCAACCGCAACCGCAGGCTTTTTATTCCAAAAAGGTGCGTTAGATTTTGCAGGTGGCTCAGTTGTTCATATTAACGCTGGGGTTGCAGGTTTAGTTGGCTGTTTGTTAATTGGTAAACGCATTGGTTATGGGCGTGAATCACTCGCACCACACAGCGTGACGATGACCATGATTGGTGCATCATTATTGTGGGTAGGTTGGTTTGGTTTTAACGTTGGTTCAAACTTAGAAGCAAATGGATTAGCAACACTTGTCTTTATGAATACATTGTTAGCGACTGCGGCGGCTACTTTATCATGGATGACAGCAGAATGGATTATGCGCGGTAAACCTAGCATGTTAGGTGCGGCATCAGGTGCAATTGCTGGATTAGTTGTGATTACACCAGCATGTGGTTGGTCAGGTGTGATGGGTGCAATTTTATTA
>DALYHZ010000278.1:0-2925 GCA_031970635.1 Methylococcaceae bacterium
GCGTGTTTTTTGATTTTTTCATCGCCACAAATCACAGGGCGATAATCTGCCACCGCCGCCGCACCAATAAAAATATCGCAATCTTTTATATTTTCAAAAACGGCGGCGTGCATTTCTTGCGCTGTTTCGACGGAGATAAAATAACAATGTGTGGGAATTGGTAATTGTGTAATACCGCTGATTAAAATGACATTTGCACCGGCTTGTTGTGCGGCAATGGCTAAGGCGTAACCCATTTTTCCCGAACTTCGATTGGTTAAATAACGCACTGGGTCTAAGGGTTCTCGCGTTGCGCCCGCCGTGATGACAATATTTAAACCGTTTAATATTTTCGGTGTAACAGTAAAACCATCGACTAACCGTTGATAAATGGTTTCAGGTTCTGCCATACGCCCGATGCCAATTTCGCCACAGGCTTGTTCGCCCGATTCGGGAGCAATGAGCTTAACGCCATAAGTTTGCAAAGTTTTTACATTTGCCTGCGTGGCAGGATGCTTCCACATAACGTGATTCATCGCCGGTGCAATATAAACAGGGCAGGTAACAGCCAAATAAAGCGTCGATAATAAATCGTCTGCTAAACCGTGTGCGAAATTTGCTAAGGTATTTGCTGTCGCAGGCGCAATGACGAAAATATCAGCCCAACGTGCTAATTCAATATGCCCCATCGCATGTTCGGCTTCGGTATCGAGTAATTCACAATGCACGCTGTGACCTGATAACGCTTGAAACGAAAGCGGTTGTATAAATGCTGTTGCAGATTTTGTCATCACAACGCGAACGTCTGCGCCTTGTTTTTTGAAGAGACGCAATAACCCAAGCGATTTATAAACCGCAATGCCACCTGTAACAGCGAGAAGAATTTTTAAATTTTTCATCTATGAACTACCAAAATCGATAATTAAGCGATAATCCTACGCCAAATAATGGGCTAGAATTTGTGATGCCTTTATAAAAATAAAGTTGTGAATTCCAAGCAGGTGAAAATTTATGCGTACCATAAACCGTTATTTCAGCTTGATGATTTAACTCAGAAAACACCGATTGCCGTGCATCAAAAAATGAACCTAATGACGTGGCATTTGATATTTGGTAGTTTAATCCCGCCATGATATTTGCAACATCTCGATATTTAACCGTCGCAGATTGTCCAAGCCATTTATAGCCACCGCCGGCAATGAGCGTGAAATCGTCAATTCCCTTATAAACATACAGTTGCAAGGTTTCATCCGGTTCACCTGTTCCTAATCCATCGTGATGGCTGGCGGTTGGAATTTTCAATTTAAAACCTAAATCAACAGCGAGTTGATATTTATCAAAATAAAACGCGTTATAAGTTGCGCCTAATATTGCATCACCAACGCCTTCTCTTGTAGCGCGTTGAGAACTACCAGTTGAGGTTGCCAGTGTTGAATTAGAACTAATTGAATACTGACTGCCTGACATGAATAAATAAGGCAAACTCAATTGCACAGAAAAATCAGAGGTTTTGTATTTAATTTGTGCAACCGTTGCGAGAACATCCGTTTTAGTCGACGCGCCATAATAGCCTTGGCTAAAATCCACAGCCGTTCCGACACTCAAATAATCAGCTGCTTGTGCGGTCGTTACTAAGCCCAAAATAAACAATAAACCACTTTTTTTAAAAAGTTTAAACATCATGAATTTGTTTTATTTTTGATTAGGCAAATCAATAGGATGAACATGAATCTCTGGACGCAACTCGGTTGGTTTTCCCGTATCAATGTGCATAATTTCAGGAGGTGGCGCAATGGGCATTTCCGGTTTTCCTAGTTCTGGTCTTCCCATTTCAGGTTTTACTATCTCTGGTTTTACTGTTTCAGGTTTATTCACATTTAAATGCAACAAGGTCGGTTCATCAACATGAATATCGGGACGTAACGGCATATTTTTATCAATACCTAAATCGTGTTCTTCTAATCGAGGACGTTCTATATCAAGATTATTGCGAGGAATATCTCGGTGATTTGGGTCTTGTAATTCATGGATAGCTGGATTATCACGCATTTGTTCAGGTAATACGGGGGGCGGATGCAAATTTTCCAGCATTGGTTGTTCATTAGAAATTTTTACCCATGCACTCGTTCTATCACCAATTTGCGGCATTTTTTCGATTTTATCATTAGGTGAAATATGTACACCTTCAATATTGATTTCAGCGGCATTGCTTTGTCTGATGTAGCCTTGCATAAAAATTTGATCTACTTTTTCAGTGAAATTCCAACGTGGATTTTGTGTTAAATTTTCAACTTGCAATACCCCATTTTGTAATACACCTTGCACACTAACTTCATTACCAACGTGTAATCTTGCTTGGTTTTCGGCGATATTAAGCTGTTGTTTTCCGATATAAAAATGATTTTTGGTATCCGTTTCTAATTCGCCGATAAGATTGACCTTTTCCATTTTTAAAGGTTGCTCGACGCGCAACGCCTCAATACTTCCGTCAGCTAAACGATTTCCACTCACCGCAACCGTATCACCGACAGATAATTTTTCTAATAACGATTCTGGTAAATGAACCGTTTGCTCTAAGATATGGAAAACGTTTTCTTCTCTATTGATATTATCGATTTTTCCTTGAACTTCATGTAATACCCGAATTTCTTTGGCAAAATAATCGTGAGAATTCGGCACCGCTAAAATAGACACGGTTTGTCCTAATCCTAAACGCTGTTTTGAAGAAACTTGCCCATCTTCAAGAATCGGGGTCATGGCGTTGTAATGTACTTCAATGCCATTAACACAAATACTGCCAAATCCAGCGATGACACCGATAATGCCTGTGCCGCCTATGCCTTCTTCGCCTTGTTGCACATGCGGTAATGCCGAATCATCGGGTAAAACAAATCCTGTTCCACCAATACCACTTTCATCTTTTGAAGCGGTAGCAACGACTGGTGT
>DALYHZ010000279.1:0-2920 GCA_031970635.1 Methylococcaceae bacterium
CCCGCGCCATATTTGATAATACGAACTGCTAAAATAATCTGGTTATTAAGGGGGGATGGAATTATGACCGGTTCATCGTATTGTTTAGATTTTAAATACTGGATAAATTCGGGGAAGCGAATCAAATTAGGAATACGCTGACCTTTGTCACCTTGGCGCAATCCCAATACTTCACGCGCGGCTTTATTTGCCCATTCAATTTCATCATTACCATTTAATACCACGGCTGCATCAGGTAAGGCTTCGGTCGATTCACGAAATTGATTGACCATTTTGCTCAATTTCTTTTTGCGACGTCTATTGTTTTTTCTGATGCGGTAAACATGGTAATAAAGCTCTTCCCAAACGCCTGTTGTACTTGGATAATTCGCTTGTCCGCCCGTACGCAACCATTTTTCGAAGCGATTGATTTGATATAAATGCTGGCAAAGCAGTAATAATGTCAATGTTAAAAGCAACGGCACAAATAATTTGGAAAACAAACCAATTACACAAATTACTGAAAATATCAGTAAAAAAGTAATGATTTCGCGTCGCCAAATCCCCATACGTCCTCCTAACTTATTGCATTACTGAAAATCGATAGCCAAAACCACGCACGGTTTGTACTAATTCTTCGCGTCCATACGTTTCTAAAATCTTACGTAATCGGCGAATATGCACATCCACCGTACGTTCTTCAATATAAACACTGCGCCCCCAAACTTGGTCGAGCAATTGCGTACGATTAAATACTTTGTCTGGGTGCGTCATAAAAAATTGCATCAACCGAAATTCGGTCGGACTAACTTCGACAGTTTGCTCGGCAATTGTGAGACGATGTTGTTCTGTATCGAGAATTAAATCTCCCACCACAATTTGCGGTGACCACTGATGTTTACTGCTACGACGTAAAACCGCGCGTAATCGCGCAACCAATTCGCGCGGCGAGAAAGGTTTGGTCATATAATCATCAATGCCACAGCCAAAACCACGAATTTTATCTTCTTCTTCACCTCGAGCGGTGAGTAAAATAATCGGTAATTCCTGATAAACAGGTTCTTTGCGCAATCGTCTTGCCCATTCTACACCACTTAAATTAGGCAACATCCAATCCAGTAAAATCAAATCAGGTAAGGTATCATTTAAGAAACGTTGTGCTTCTTCAGCATTTGATACTGCTTGAACAGTAAAACCAGCTTGTTCTAACACAACAATTAACATTTCTCTGATTGCATCTTCATCTTCAACAACGAGAATAATAAAATTGGGCATAATTAAAGGTCAAAAAACGAAAAGTAGCATTCTAACAACCGTTTTATGACTGTTTGATGACATATAAACGGATCGAGACGATTTTGCTTTAAACTACAACATATTAAGAAAAAAATGCAAAGAAATTGTTTTGACGCATTAAAAACACCGCTAGTTAATGGTGTCAATTTAATTGAAGCGAGTGCAGGAACAGGAAAAACGTATACATTAGCAATGCTGGTTTTACGTTTTGTGGTCGAACAAAATTTACCGCTCGAAAAAATTTTAGTCGTCACGTTTACAAAAGCTGCTACCGAAGAACTTAAAGAACGTGTCCGATTGCGTCTTGCCGAAGCGAAACGTGCTGCAAATGGTCAAACGGAAAATATAGATAAAGCATTAGTGCAATGGTTAAACGGGCTGTCTATCGAACGTAGCGACATTGTACACCGTCTGCAAACCGCATTATTAACCATCGATCAAGCCAGTATTTTTACCATTCACAGTTTTTGTCAAAAAGTGTTGCGTGAACACGCGCTTGAAAGTGGACAACTTTTTAACGCCGAACTCACTGACGATTTAGCGCAAATCACCCAAAGTTGTGCCGATGATTTTTGGCGAAAACAGCTTTATGAACGCCGTGCATGGGAAGCCGCTATTTTAACGGCAAACTATGACACCCCTGATAAATTGCTCGACAGCGTAAAAAATATTGGGCATCACGTAACCATTTATCCCACTGAATTAAAAGATATTGACACGCTGTTAATTGAATTAAAACATTATTTTGATTTGGCACAAATCGAATTCAATCGTTGCCGCGAGAAATTACAGGATTCGTTAGATAAATTTAAAAAAGGCGCAGAAGAAAATTTTATCGCCCTGAATGCGTGGTTAAATGGCGATACGGTTCAAATCGATAAAAAAGCATTCCATTTTTTAACAACCGTCGGCATTTTTGATTCGTTAAACAGCAAAAAAGTATCCAAAAAAAATCAAGAGGCATTTGTCAGTGAGTTAGGAATAAATACGCAACTTTTCGATAAGTTACAAAATACGTTTGACCAATGCGGTTTGATGTTACGCCGCCAATTAGTGGAAACGTTGCGTTACGAAATCGACCAACGGTTATTACAGCGCAACGCGCTTACTTACGACCATTTAATCATTCGTCTCGATGAAGCTCTGCGTGGCGAAAATAAATCGGAACAATTGATTCAAGAATTACGGCAACGTTTTTCGGTCGCGTTAATCGACGAATTCCAAGATACCGACGACAGCCAATGGTTTATTTTTAAATCATTATTTGCCGCTCAAAGCCAGTATTTGTATTTAATCGGCGACCCCAAACAAGCTATTTACAAATTTCGAGGCGCAGATATTTACTCGTATTTAGACGCAAAACACAGCGCAAATGAATCGTTTACGCTAGAAAAAAATTGGCGTTCTCATCCAAATTTAGTGCAAGCGGTAAATCGGTTATTCCAACGCGATAAAACTTTTCTGATTGAAGAATTGGACTTTAATCCCGTTGTGCCTGCAAATAAACGTGAAGATGGCGAGATTTTTTTTGAAAATAAACCATTGCCACCGTTGATGCTTTGGCAATTAGTTCCAGAAGGTGAATTTTGGTCAACAAAACAAAATAAAATTGTAGAAACGCAATTTTGTCACGCTGTGACGCAGG
>DALYHZ010000280.1:0-2906 GCA_031970635.1 Methylococcaceae bacterium
CAGGTGCTTTGATAACGTTGGCAACCGCGCAACATTTTATTTTTAAACGTCAACAACCTATTTTCGATAACACATTCCATTTACCAAAAACGAATAATTCCATTGATCGCCGTTTGATTTTAGGCGCGGTGATTTTCGGCGTCGGTTGGGGATTAGTAGGTTTTTGTCCTGGCGCAGTTCTCGCCGCATTAGGTGATGGAAAATTCGAACCATTCCTATTTACCGCCGCGTTAGGCGCAGGTATGATGTTGTTTAGCTGGTTTCACGATGCAAAATAATGTATTTCACACTATCGGTTAAGGACGTGACACAATGAAAAAGTATTTAGTTCATATTTTCTTTATTCTTGCCATTAGTAGCGCAAGTTATTTTATTTTTGAACGCATCAACATGGAGCCGCCAATTGATAACTCATTGGCTTATTCAGATTTCATTGAACGTGTCAAAAATAGACAAGTTGATCGTGTCGAAATTTCTGGTCAAACCATAAAATTACGCACGTCAGATGGTGAAAATTACGAAACGTTTAATCCTGGCGATGGGCATTTAATCGACGATTTGTTGGCGGCAGATGTGCAAATTCGTACTAAAGTGCCAAAACCACAATCGATGTTCATGCAAATTTTCATCGCTTGGTTTCCGATGTTACTGTTGATTGTCGTGTGGGTTGTTTACATGCGGCGCAATCAGGGTGGCTACGGCACAAATGGTTTTGGTAAAAGTAAAGCGCGTATGCTCGAAGAAGATAAATTAACCGTTAAATTTGCCGACGTAGCGGGATGTGAAGAGGCAAAAGAAGATGTTGCCGAATTGGTTGATTTTCTTGCTGACCCACAAAAATTTCAGGTGCTAGGCGGACAAATTCCACGCGGTATTTTAATGGTAGGTCCTCCAGGAACAGGTAAAACGTTAATTGCCAAAGCCATCGCTGGCGAGGCTGGCGTTAAATTTTTCAGTATTTCAGGCTCAGATTTTGTTGAAATGTTTGTCGGTGTGGGCGCATCACGAGTGCGTGACATGTTTGCACAAGCGAAAGAACATTCACCTTGTATTATTTTCATCGACGAAATTGACGCTGTTGGTCGACAACGCGGTGGCGTAGGAATGGGAGGCGGAAATGATGAACGCGAACAAACCTTAAACCAATTACTTGTCGAAATGGACGGTTTTAATGGCAATGAAGGTGTCATTGTCATCGCGGCAACAAACCGCGCTGATGTGCTTGATAAAGCCCTTTTACGTCCAGGTCGTTTTGATCGTCAAGTCAATGTTGGTTTACCAGATGTGCGTGGACGCGAACAAATTTTAAATGTACATATCAAAAAAGTGCCTGCGGCAGCTGATGTCAATTTACATGATTTAGCGCGTGGTACACCTGGTTTTTCAGGGGCAGATTTAGCCAATATTGTGAACGAAGCCGCGTTACTTGCCGCGCGTTCCAATAAAAAAGAAGTCAGTATGAGCGACCTTGAAAAAGCCAAAGATAAAATTTTGATGGGCGCAGAAAAACGCACCATGGTCATGACCGAAGAAGATAAACTGCTCACGGCATACCATGAAGCTGGACATTGTATCGTCGGGCAATTATCACCCGAACACGATGCGGTTTATAAAGTTAGCATTATGCCGCGAGGACGTGCGCTAGGTATTACCATGTTTTTACCTGAACAAGACCAATACAGTGCGAGCAAACGTAAATTAGAAAGTCAAATCGCCAGTTTATTCGGTGGTCGGATTGCGGAATTGATGATTTACGGTGGCGATCGCGTCACAACGGGTGCATCGAATGATATTGAACGTGCGACCGAGTTAGCGCGTAACATGGTGACACGTTGGGGATTTTCAGAAAAATTAGGCACGATGGTTTATGGCGAAGAAGGCGGACAACCTTTCATGGGCTATGCAACAAAAGGTAGTAAAGTGTCCGAATTAGTTTCACAACAAATTGATGAAGAAATACGCGCTGTTATTGATGCGAATTATCAACGTGCAGAGAAAATTTTGCAGGAAAACATCAGCATTTTACACAATATGGCAAAAGCGTTAATGAAATGGGAAACCATTGATAAAACGCAAATCGACGCACTGATGGCAGGTGAAGAACCTTTGCCGCATCCTGAATTCCCCGATCCGATTGTTGAAACAAAAACTGCTTGATATGACTATTACGCTTTATCACAATCCGCAATGCAGTAAATCGCGACAAACGTTAGCGTTGTTACAAGAGAACAACGTTAACGTGACGGTTATTGAGTATTTAAAAACGCCTTTAACTCTCGATGAACTCGAAAAGGTAGCGCAAAAATTAGGTTTAGAACCGCGTCAATTTATACGTCATGGTGAAAAGGAATATCAAACCGAAAATTTAGCCAATGAAAACTTAACGCGACAAGAATTGTTGCAAGCCATCATTAAATACCCGCGTCTGCTTGAACGTCCCATTGCTGTAAACAAAACGAAAGCTGTGATTGGTCGTCCCCCTGAAAATGTATTAGCACTATTGTGATGCCACATTTAAAAACGGCGCATTATTATTGGCTAATGTTAAGTGCTTTTTTTGGCTTATTTGCCTTGCTCATGCTTTGGCATACGGTTTTAGCACCCTCTACTCGTTTTCCTGTTGCCCTACTTTTATTGCTGAATGTCACACCTTTGCTCATTCCATTACACGGAATGCTTGATGGTGATAAAAAAAGTTGTGCATGGACTGCCTATCTTAGTTTGTTTTATTTTATACAAGGTGCAATTGAATGTTACGCCAATGCCGATGAACGTAGTTATGCCGCATTGGAAGTATTTTTAAGTCTACAACTCTTTTTTGGCGCAGCATTCTACGTCCGCACTTTTAATCACACCTTACCTAATGCCTGAACAATTCCCTTTACATTTTGAATTTCGAGCAAATC
>DALYHZ010000281.1:0-2904 GCA_031970635.1 Methylococcaceae bacterium
GTCTCCTGTCAATGGACGTTTGCAATTGGTTCGTGGGCGTTTGGGAAATTGGATTATTAACGACACTTACAACGCGAATGTTGCTTCGTTAAAAGCGGCATTAGACGTTTTAGTAAAATGCGACGGTGAACCTTGGGTTGTTTTAGGCGCATTTGGAGAACTAGGTGAAGACAGTGAACAATTACATTTTGAAATGGGTGAAACATTGAAAAATTATGGCGTGAAACGTCTGTTTGCAGTCGGCGAATTAACAAAACAAACCGCTGCCGCATTTGGTGAGAATGCTCAACATTTTGCCTCACAAGCTGATTTACTCGCCGAGTTAGAATTACAATTGACTGGAAACGAAACACTTTTGATTAAAGGCTCACGTTCACAACGTATGGAAAATGTCACAACCGCTTTAGTAGAACCAACAGGATTTTAAGAATGTTATTTTATTTTGCCGATTACTTAATCAGCTTTGATAGCGGTTTTCGCGTTTTTCATTATTTGACGTTTCGCGCCATTTTAGCCGTTCTCACTTCATTGATGATTTCATTCATTATCGGTCCTTGGATGATTCGTAAATTGAGCGGCAATAAAATCGGACAAAGTATTCGTGAATTGGGTCCTCAAAGCCATTACGAAAAAGCAGGTACGCCGACGATGGGCGGTACGTTAATTTTAGTCGCCATCACAATTACCACATTACTTTGGGCGGATTTGAGTAACCGTTACGTTTGGGTAATTTTGCTCGTGACGCTGGGTTATGGAATTATTGGTTTCGTCGATGATTATCGTAAAGTGATTAAACGAAACAGCGATGGGCTTTCGGCGCGTTCAAAGTATTTTTGGCAATCGATTATTGGTTTTGCCGCCGCTTTATTTCTATTTAAAACAGCGACATTACCCGCAGAAACGCAATTATTTGTGCCATTTTTCAAAGATGTTTTCTTTGACATGGGCTGGTTTTATGTTGTGTTTGTTTATTTCGTTATCGTTGGAACGAGTAACGCTGTCAATTTAACAGACGGATTAGATGGTTTAGCCATTATGCCAACGGTGATGGTGGCGACGGGATTAGGCGTGTTTGCCTATTTATCAGGACACGCAACTTTCTCGCAATATTTGGCCATTCCCTCATTGCCTCATACTGGCGAATTGATTATTTTCTGTGCGGCATTAGTCGGCGCAGGTTTAGGCTTTTTGTGGTTTAACACTTATCCTGCCATGGTTTTTATGGGCGATGTTGGCGCATTGGCATTGGGCGCGGCATTAGGCGTATTAGCCGTCTTGGTTCGTCAAGAAATGGTGCTGGTTATCATGGGAGGCGTGTTTGTAATGGAAACGCTATCGGTGATGATTCAAGTTTTATCATTTAAAATGACGGGCAAACGCGTTTTTAGAATGGCTCCGATTCATCATCATTTTGAACTTAAAGGCTGGCCCGAACCGCGTGTGATTGTGCGTTTTTGGATTATCACTGTTATTTTAGTGTTGATTGGTTTGGCGACCTTAAAGTTGAGATAAAACCGTGCAGAACATTTTAAAAGAAAAATTTGATTTAACACCCGATTCTAAAATCGTTGTGGTTGGTGAAGGAATTACTGGCACATCGGTTGCCAATTTTTTACAAGCGCATTTGTTGCCTTTTTCAACAGTCGATAGCCGCAAAGAACCTTTTACGTTTGAAACTTTCAAAAATGCGACACATTTAATTGTTAGCCCTGGTGTGGCATTAACTGAACCAACAATTGCAGACGCTTTAAAGTCAGGTTCAAAATTAGTCAGTGACATTGATTTATTTGCCGCAGTTGTGAATGTGCCAATTATTGGCATCACAGGTGCGAATGGCAAAAGCACTGTGACTACAATGCTCGGCGATATGGCAAAAGCCTGTGGAAAAAATGTGGGCGTTGGTGGAAATTTAGGCAAACCTGCTTTAGATTTACTCGATCCCAACGCAGATTTGTACGTTTTAGAATTATCGAGCTTTCAACTTGAACGTTCACACGTTTTAAATGCTGTTGCCGCAACGGTTTTAAACATTTCAGCTGACCATTTAGATCGTCACGATGATTTAGATGACTACGCGCAAGCCAAACAAGTGATTTTTAGTGGCGATGGCGTGATGGTTTTAAACGCTGATGATGAAATGGTTTTAGCCATGCATGATGCTATGCGCAAGACGTTTACTTTTTCGATTAAACAAAAAGCGGATTTTTATTTGGCAAACAATCATTTGATGCACGGCGACGAAATTTTAATGCCTTTGTCCGCATTGCCTTTGGAAGGTAAACATAATGCGGCAAATGCGCTGGCGGCGTTGGCATTAGGAACGGCGGTAGGTTTAGATACTGCGTTGTGTGTGAAAGCCTTGCAACATTTCAAAGCCTTAAATCATCGAATGCAAAAAGTCAGCACGAAAAATGGCATGAATTGGGTGAATGATTCCAAAGCCACAAATATCGGCGCGACGATTGCCGCGCTGGAAGGCTACGACGAAAAAGTAATTTTAGTCGCAGGTGGCGAAGGCAAAGGACAAGATATGAATGAGCTTGCGCCTGTGATTCAAGCAAAAGCAAAAACAGTTATTTTAATTGGCAAAGACGCGCCACTCATTGAAGCCGTTTTAGAAAAGCTCTCCGAAATTATCCCAACCTATCACGCAAAAGATATGCAAGAGGTCGTCGCAATCGCCGCGCATATCGGAAAAGCTGGCGATACCGTTTTATTATCACCCGCGTGTGCAAGTTTAGATCAATACAAAAATTATCAAGACAGAGGCAATCAATTTGCCGCCGCGATTGAGGCGTTACCTGCGTGAAACGACGCGAAAAACAAACTTCATTTAAATTCAAACTGCACACTGACCCGTTGTTGGTTTGTGTGAGTTTTAGTTTATTGCTAACTGGTTTTGTG
>DALYHZ010000282.1:0-2877 GCA_031970635.1 Methylococcaceae bacterium
AAAAAATAGATGAAAGCACCGATAACCCAATGAAAATTGCACCAATTAAACCTGTCACCACTTCAGGGATTTCATGCTTCATACTTACTAACATAATGCCTGCTAATGCACCAATCGCATAATGTGCGCCGTGTTCTAAAAAGACATATTCATCGAGTGTGCCTTGACGTACTAAATAAACCGTCAAACTCCGCACAAACATTGCGCCAATTGCTAGCCCTAACATAATAATGACCACGTCTTGGGTAATTGCAAACGCGCCAATGACACCGTCGAATGAGAATGACGCATCTAAAATTTCTAAGTAAATAAAACTCATCACACTGCCGCGTTTAATTGCAGTTGAAACTTCTTCGCCTTCCTCTTCATCTTCAAATAAAGCCGATAGACTGTCCACAATAACAAATAACACCACACCTGCAATGCCTGATGCTAATGCGGTTAAGCGGTCTTCTGGATTTACGAATTTTTGCATACCAAGCAAAATCGATAACGAAAAAATAATTTCAATCGATTCTAATTTGCCAAAACTGGCGAATTTACGTTCTAAATAACCAAGCCAATGCAATTCACGGTCGTTATCAAAAAGAAATGCGAAAAATACCATCAACAAAAACATACCACCAAATGCAGCAATTTGAACGTGTGCGCCGGTTAAATGTTCGGCATATTTTGCCGAATCGTGCAACGCCATTTCTGCCACACTCATAAAATCAATGCCAGTTGCAAAAACGACAATCGCAATTGGAAACACTAAACGCATACCGAATACGGCAACTAAAATCCCCCATGTTAAAAAATATTGCTGCCACCGCTCATCCATACGTTTTAAAACAGAGGCGTTTACCACTGCGTTATCGAATGACAAACTGACTTCGAGTACAGCCAAAATTAACGCAATTGTCGCCCCCGTCATCCCAGCATTTAAACCACCAGCGGAAAATCCCCAATAAAATGCAATACTTAAACACACGATAGCGACAATAAAAGATAACCGAAAATGTTTCATAAAATCCCTAAAATTTACTTTTGAATCACAGCACTATAGTGGATTTACGTTTAAATCAATAGTGTTCAGTATTAAAAATGCTAAAATCTTGCATCAAATCACTGTCTTGATTATGTCGATTATTAGTTCGCTCATGTTTCTATTACGTTTTATCATTTTAGGTTTTCTAATCAGTGTAAGTTTGCCTATTTTGGCAACTTCTGCTGAACTTGCCCCTGAAAAAATAACATTACAACTTAAATGGTTACATTCATTTCAATTTGCCGGCTACTACGCCGCGAAAGCGAAAGGGTTTTACGCTCAAGAAAATTTAGACGTGGAACTGTATGAAGGCTCGGCTGGGGTGAATAATACGCAACAAATTATTGATGGTGAAAGAAATTACGGCGTTGCAGATACTGCTTTATTGAAAGAACGTTTGAATGGCGTACCAGTTGTTGTTTTAGCATCTATTTTTCAGCATAACGCGCTGGTTTATGTCACATTAAAATCGTCTGGCATCGTTAGTCCTTATGAAATGAAAGGCAAGCGAATTATGGATGATAACAATGATAATGCGTCGTTACGTGCAATGCTTTATGAATCAAATCTAACAGAAAAAGATTTTATTCATTTGCCCAACTCTGGGGACATCAACGACTTAATCAAGGGGAAAACAGATGTTGTATCAGCATATTCAACAGATGAAGTCGATCGTTATAAACAACGCGGCGTTGAAATCAATATTATTAATCCTCGTAATTATGGTTTAGATTTTTTAGGTGACAATTTATTTACTTCTCAAAAAGAAATAGACACCCATCCAGAACGTGTTGAACGTTTTTTGCGAGCGTCACTTAAAGGGTGGGATTACGCACTCAATCATCCTGACGAAATCATTGATTTGATTTTGGCACAATATAATTTTCAACATCTCACTCGTGAGCATTTACGTTTTGAGGCGAGTGAAACATTTAAAATGATTTCGCCCAATGGTGTACCTATTGGTCACAGCGACAGTAAACGTTTTGAACGCATAGCCGAAACCTATAAAGAATTAGGGTTTATTCAATCAACGGACAATCTTGCTGGTTTTATTTACGGACAACCCAAAGACCAACCCTTTGAAATGACAACTGCTGAAAAAGAGTGGCTAAAAGTACACCCCGTTATTCGAGTTGGTATTGATCCTAATTTTGCCCCTTACGAATGGTTGGATGAAAAGGAAGAATATGTTGGCTTAAGTGCTGAATATTTGCATTTAGTTGAAAAACAATTGGGAGTTAAGTTTGAAATTGTAAAAAATCAAACATGGGCGCAAACCACTGCCATGGCAGAAAACGGTGAATTAGACATGATTACCGATGTCAATAAAACGCCAAATCGAGAACAATATTTAGCCTTTACTGAACCTTATATCAGCAATCCTGTCATTATTGTCGATAATGGCAATAATGGGTTTATAGGCAGTCTTTCTCAATTAGCAGGCAAAAGAGTTGCTATCGAAAAGAGTTATTTTACCAGCGAGTTAATCGCACGCGATTACCCGTTAATTCAACTCGTTGTCGTTAATAATGTGCAAGAAGCATTACTGCGTGTGAATAATGGCAACGTTGATGCGTATGTTGGCGATGCGGCATCGGTAAATTATGAAATTGAACGCACAGGCATGTTTAATTTACGTTTTGCTGGCGAAACTGAATATCGAAGTAATCACCGCATGGGCGCAATTAAAGCACATCCCGAATTGATTAGTTTATTAACAAAAGCCCTTAACGCCATTCCAGAAATCGAAAAAAATAGAATTCAAAGCCGCTGGCTAAGTTTAAAAGTTGAAACGGCATTAACTTGGCAACGTTTAACAAAATACGCCCTGCCTTTACTAGTTT
>DALYHZ010000283.1:0-2871 GCA_031970635.1 Methylococcaceae bacterium
TGTTTGGATATGCAGGGTGGGCGGAAGGTGTTGGAGAAAAATTAGAAAAAATAATCGTTCCAGAACAATGGGTTTTGATTATAAAGCCGGATTGTCATGTTAATACAAAAGAAATTTTTTGTGCGAAAGATTTGACACGCAATAGCAAATCGATAACAATAGACGAATTCAACGCAGGGCAAGTACGGAATGACTGCCTTGACGTGGTTTGTAAGCATTATGAAGCAATTGAAAAAGCATTATGTGATTTGAGTGTTTTTTCTGAAGCAAGATTAACAGGAACAGGGGCGTGTGTATTCGCACTGTTCGACTCTGAAGATCTTGCTATTGAGGCAGAGCTTACACTTAAGGATAAGTGGCAAACCTATCTCACCAAAAGTAGTAATAAATCACCTTTATTTTCGTAATAACATAATTGGGTCGTCGCCAAGCGGTAAGGCACGGGGTTTTGATCTCCGCATACCTAGGTTCGAATCCTAGCGACCCAGCCAAATATCTCTGCTACGCTTAATCCATTCAGGAGTGTTTGAATGAGTGACACCAATTTAATGGTGTTTTCGGGAAATGCTAACCTAGCTTTGTCTGAAGGCATAGTCAAAAAACTCAATATGCGTCTTGGTATGGCAACTGTCGGCAGGTTTAGCGACGGTGAAATTGCGTTCGAAGTCGAAGAAAATGTGCGTGGAAAAGAAATCTTCGTTATTCAACCAACGTGTTCGCCAACTAATGAAAATTTGATGGAATTGCTGGTTATGATTGATGCGCTCAAACGGGCTTCAGCGTCAAAAATAACGGCTGTCATGCCATATTATGGCTATGCAAGGCAAGACCGCAGAACCCGTTCTGCGCGTGTTTCAATCAGTGCCAAATTGGTCGCAAAAATGATTGAGCAGTCGGGCGCAAACAGTGTATTGACGATAGATTTGCATGCTGATCAAATTCAAGGTTTTTTTGATATTCCTGTTGATAACGTCTATTCATCACCGCTTTTACTCGGTGACATTTGGCGACAACAATACCAAAATTTGATTGTTGTTTCTCCCGATGTTGGCGGGGTTGTTAGGGCAAGAGCCTTAGCAAAACGTTTGGGTGATGCAGATTTAGCCATTATCGATAAACGTCGTCCAAAAGCAAACGTTTCGGAAGTGATGCACATTATCGGCGACGTTTCCGGACGCACCTGTATTTTGGTGGATGATTTAGTCGATACAGCAGGGACGCTTTGTCATGCTGCAAGTGCATTGAAAAAACATGGCGCAATTAAGGTCGTTGCTTATTGTACACATGCTGTTTTATCAGGTGCGGCATTAACGAATTTGAGTCATTCAGAACTTGATGAGTTGGTTGTCACTGACACTATTCCACTTAGTCAAGCGGCTATGGATTTAGGTCGAATCCGGCAGTTAAGTGTGGCTGAGATGCTTGCGGAAACAATTAGACGCATTTCGGCTGGCGAATCCGTCAGTTCGATGTATGTGGATTAAAAAATATAATAACGTGCTAAAAGCACAAGGTAATTAAAATGTCTAATGTATTTGAATTTTTTGCGGAAGCTCGTCAAGGAACCGGTAAATCTGAAGCGAGAAGAGTTCGTCGCGCTGGTGGTGTGCCGGCTGTCATTTATGGTCACGGCGAGCCACAAATGTTGTCATTAAATCATAATGAAGTGTTAAAACATTTGGCACATGAAGAAGTTTATTCGCATATTCTTGATATAACAATTGATGGCAAAACTGAAAAAGCTATTTTGAAAGGCGTGCAACGTCATCCTGCGAAAGTACGTATCTTGCATCTTGACTTTTTGCGCATCAACTTAGCGGATCGCATTAAAGTGCATGTGCCATTGCATTTTATCAATGAGCATACTGGAGTTGGTGGTAAAAAAGGTGGCGTAGCTACACACTCTATGACAGACGTTGAAGTTTTATGTTTGCCAGCCTCATTGCCTGATTTTATCGAAGTAGATTTAGCGACACTTGATGTGGGACATTCGATTCATTTATCAGAATTGAAATTACCAGCGGGCGTGCAACTTGTTGAATTGACACATGGTGCAGATCACGATTTGCCAGTTGTTTCTATGCAAGCATCAAAAACAGCTGAAGAGTAAAATTTTGTTGTGATTAAGTTAATTGTTGGTCTGGGAAATCCTGGTCAAGAATATGAAAAAACCCGGCATAATGCTGGGTTTTTGTTTTTAGATTATTTATTGTCCACATATCATGGCACATGGCTCAATGAACCGCGTTTTAATGGACAAGTTGCGCTAATCAATATTGGTAGTGCATCTGTTCGGTTATTAAAACCGATGACATTTATGAATCGAAGTGGGCAGGCGGTTGGAAATTTATCGCGTTATCATAAAACTCTGCCTGATGAAATTTTAGTGGTGCATGATGAGCTTGATTTTGGGGCTGGCGTAGTCAAGTTGAAAAAAGGCGGCGGTCATGGCGGTCATAACGGTCTGAAAGATATTGTTACTCATTTGAATAGTAGTGATTTTTATCGTTTGCGAATTGGTATTGATCGTCCGAAGTCGAGTGCGCAAGTTGCCAATTATGTTTTATCAGTACCTAACAAAGCGGACAACGAGCGAATAGCTGCCGCTTGCACTGAAGCCAGTAATCACATTGAGGAAATGGTTTTAGGTGATATTTCAAAAGCAATGAATAAGTTAAATGCAATAAAAATAAGTTAATTGTTGACAAAGTTATTTTAGTCAAACATAATACCAAGATGCTCAGGAGGGGTTCCCGAGCGGCCAAAGGGATCAGACTGTAAATCTGCCGGTTCTACCTTCGGAGGTTCGAATCCTCCCCCCTCCACCACCATCAAATTAGAACTGCGGGTGTAGTTCAATGGTAGAACTCC
>DALYHZ010000284.1:0-2861 GCA_031970635.1 Methylococcaceae bacterium
CGCGCCAGAAGATTGCACCGGCTGTAGTTTATGTGTCGATATTTGTCCGATTCGAGATAAATCGAATGCCAGTCGTAAAGCCTTAAACATGATGCCACAACCACCGTTACGCGAAACTGAACGTGAAAATTGGGATTTCTTTTTAACAATTCCCGAATATGACCGTCGTTTATTAAAAACTAACACCATTAAAGGCTCGATGGTCTTACAACCGTTGTTTGAATTTTCCGGTGCATGTGCGGGCTGTGGCGAAACGCCTTATATCAAATTGGCTTCGCAATTATTTGGCGACCGCATGATTGTGGCAAATGCGACGGGGTGTTCGTCGATTTATGGCGGCAATTTACCGACTACGCCATGGACTAAAAATGCTGAAGGACGTGGCGTAGCGTGGAGTAACTCGTTATTTGAAGACAATGCCGAATTCGGTTTAGGCATGCGCGTTGCGCTGGATAAACAAAACGAATACGCAAAAGAATTATTAGCCTCGTTACGCGAACCGTTAGGCAATGAAATTGTCGAGGCGATTTTAAATGCTGACCAATCTGACGAAGCGGGTATTTACGGACAACGCGACCGGGTAGCAATGCTTAAACAACAATTACAAGCCCTAACAAATTCAGCCGCACAAACGTTATTTCAAATTGCCGACCATTTATATAAAAAAAGCGTGTGGATTATCGGTGGTGACGGTTGGGCGTATGACATTGGTTATGGCGGACTTGACCATGTTTTAGCGAGCGGTCGTAATGTCAACATTTTGGTTTTGGATACCGAAGTTTATTCAAATACCGGCGGACAAACTTCAAAATCAACACCATTAGGTGCGGTGGCAAAATTTTCAGCAGGCGGTAAAGCGACGGCTAAAAAAGATTTAGCGTTACTGGCGATGGATTACAACAATGTTTATGTCGCGCATGTGGCTTATGCCGGCAAAGATACGCAAACGCTCAATGCGTTTTTAGAAGCTGAAGCGCACGAAGGTCCATCTATTATCATCGCGTATTCGCCTTGTATTGCCCACGGTGTCGATTTATCAAACAATCACCGGCAACAAAATCTCGCTGTAAAAAGTGGACATTGGCCATTGTTCCGTTTTGACCCCAGCAAAATTAAACAGGGAAAAAATCCAATGCACTTAGATTCGCCAGAGCCTTCGATTCCTTACCGCGATTTTGTAAAAACGGAAACCCGTTTCAGTATGTTGTGGCAAACGCATCCCGAAGAAGCAGAACGTTTCCTCGCGCAAGCACAACAAGAGGTTAAAAACCGCTATCACTATTACAAACAACTCTCAGAACTGGATTGGGACGATACGATTAGCGTGTCGTCGGTTAAAGCACAAATTAAAACTGCAACGGAGTCAGACAATGGTTGATTTAACGACAAATTATCTTGGTTTGAAATTGGCAAATCCTTTAGTTGCCTCTGCTTCACCATTAAGCAAAGATGTAGAAGTGGCTCGTCGCCTTGAAGATTGCGGTGTGGCGGCATTAGTGATGTATTCACTCTTTGAAGAAAAAATCGAAGCAGAATACCAACAAATGGCGCGTTTTTTTGAACATCAAGCTATCGGACATGGTGAGGCGGATTCATTTCATCCCGTGCCAAATACAGTTCAAACTTATCAGGAACAATATTTAGAGCAGTTACAAAAACTCAAATCAGCTTTAAAAATTCCTGTGATTGCCAGTTTAAACGGCACGTCGCTGAGTGGTTGGGTTGAATACGGTAAACAGTTGCTGGCCCGGCGCATGCTGGCGGCCGGCAACTTCAACAAGCTGGCGCAGATGCGTTGGAGTTAAATATTTATCATGTGGCGGCAAATTTTAAGGAAAGTAGTGAGACCGTCGAACAACGTTATTTAGATATTCTACAAGAATTGAAAGGCGTTGTGAGTGTACCTGTCACCATGAAATTGTCGTCACAATTTAGCTCACCGATTCATTTTGCGAAACGTTTAGAAGCGGCGGGTGCGAGTGGGGTAACGCTTTTTAATCGTTTTTATCAGTCTGATATTGATTTAGAAACGTTGCAAGTTGTCCCAAAATTAGAATTATCCACACCATCCGAAGCCTTATTGCGCATACGTTGGGCGGCATTGTTGTATGGGCGCACGAACTTATCGATAGCCGTCACCGGTGGTTTTCATGAAACGCCCGACATCTTGAAAGCATTATTGGCTGGCGCAGATGTTGTGCAACTTTGCAGTGTGTTACTAAAACATGGAGCGGGACATTTAACGAATATGTTGGTGGAATTAAAACAGTGGCTTATCGAACATGACTATGAATCGATTAGCCAGCTCACGGGGAGTGTCAGTCAACAAAATGCAATTGACCCTAGTGCTTATGAACGCGCCAATTATGTGCAGGTATTAGATAATTACTCTTATGCTTCAGGCGTGTTGCGGTGATAGATAAACACAAGTGACCATTATGACATTCATTCAATCGCTGCTAAAACCGGATGCTTATCCGCATCCTGTGAGCGCGATTGAATTGCTTGAAACGCACATTTCATGGGTCATATTAACAGGGCAATATGCCTATAAAATTAAAAAAGCGGTTCGATTTGATTTCTTAGATTTTTCGACCTTGGAAAAGCGGCATTTTTGTTGTGACGAAGAATTACGCCTTAATCACCGTTTTGCGCCGAATTTGTATTTGCAAGTGGTGCCAATTACAGAAACCGTAAAAAATGCTCAAATTAACGGCGATGGCGAAATCATCGAATATGCGTTGCAAATGAGGCAATTCTCTGCATCGCAATTATTAAGTGACATGGCAAAGCAAGGGCGTTTGGAAGCAGAAATGATTGACCAACTCGCTGACCTTATCGCAAATTTTCATCATTATGCT
>DALYHZ010000285.1:0-2835 GCA_031970635.1 Methylococcaceae bacterium
CCGCTGAACCACGAGGTCCGATGATTAAATCAATGTGAGCGATTTCGTTGCCATCACCAACTAAAGATTCGCCTACGCGCAAGTTATTGATTTTTGCCATGCTATTTTTCTCCTTTGAACAAAAAAATGATAAAACTGAATTTACTATCGACATTACTCATGTCTCCGATTTGTCTCTACGCACAGAGAGAACATTCTAAAAATACGGTTAATACTGTTGCCACCGTCAAATCAGCAGATGTACCTGGGTTTAAACCCTGTGATTTAAGCTCAGCGTCCATCTGATAAAGCAGCGGCTTAACCTGTTCAGGGTCATCTATGAGCAGTAGCCTATCGCTAAGCTCACTCATCATAGTTGCTACCCTTGCAGAGTACCGACTCCCAAATTTTCTCTCGATATGACTATCAGGAAATTGACTCAACAAACCTGCATAAACTGCAACTGCTGCCCAACTCTGCTCACCCCACCGATTGAAGGCGTAAGTATATCTTAAAACGCCTAAATCGAAAATATCTTTATAATCACTAACGTACTGAAAAGCGATTCTATCTTTATCGGATGCTAGGTACATTGCGGCTTGTAGCGTAACTGTTGCATTTTGTGAAACATCTTGTTTATCAACTTCACCTAAACCACCCGGTGAGGCTAACGAGATAGCTTGAAATGTCCAATTTGCATCGTCAATGGTGGTATTTTCCAACACTTGCTTTAACGCATCACGTAGCGGCATGTGCGGGTAATTTTGCACGGCGTGAATCAATGGCGCACATAATAAAATAATTCCTAAATTCGTATTGCACCCCACAGCATCGCGTGTTGCTTTGATGGCGTAAAAAATTTTTTCTCCAAGAGAATAGGTCGCGTCACACAATGGCAAAGCACTCACTTCGGCACTGCGGCGAAAATCATCAACTGTCATGTCGTGACCGTCTGCATAAATGCTGACATTTCCCGGTTTAAATGCTTGTAATTCGACTTCGCAGGCTTGTCGATAAAATTCGGCTAATTGAGATGAATTCATTTTTTGATATGTCGGTTGATTAAATCTTGCGCTAATAATTCTGCGATATTTAAATCGTATACACTTTCCAACCCTTTCCACGCCGGAACACTGTTAATTTCGATGATGTTTAATTGACCTTTATTGTCTTCAATAATATCAACGCCAGCATAATCCATATTCAACAACTGTGTAGCTTTAATCGCTAATTCAATCATTTCAGCAGTCGGTTCGATACGCTCACAGCTTGCGCCTTTTGCCACATTGTTTAACCACGATTTACCACGGCGACGCATGGTTGCGACAACCTTACCGTTAATTACAAATACACGATAATCTGAAAATCCATCGCCCGCACAGGATACAAAACGTTGCAAATAGTACACGCCGTGACTGCTCGTCAACCAAGGTACGTCCGTCATTTTTTCGATGCGACGAATACCTTCGCCTTGTGAACCAAATAGAGGTTTACTAATCACAAAATTACCTTGAGAAAGTTCGTTTTTGACTAAAGCCAATGCCGTTTCTCTATCGCGTAAAACCCATGTTGCAGGAGTTGGCAATCTAGCATGATGCAATAAAAAGCTCGTCATCGCCTTGTCCACGCTACGCTCAATTGCTGACGCATCGTTATAAACCGGAATGCCCATGATTTTTAGCGCGTGCAGAAAATCCAAATATAAAACCACTTCCTCAAGCGAACCACCAGCAACGCCACGCACAAAAACGGCAACGGGTAATGTTTCAAATCCAGGAATAAAAATCGGAAGTTCAAGATTGACAAGATTAAAACGGCATTCAGTCAAGGAAACAAACGCGCTGTCGTAACCTAAATTTTTAAATGCTTGTTGTAATTGTTTGCCGTGCCAGCCGGCATCGTCGGTAAAAATAGCAATTTTTGGAATGGTCATGAATGTAATTCTGCGGTAATGTTATGCAGAATGATAACAAAACTGAGTGTGGTTTTGTGATTCGTATATTTTTCAATTTTATTAGAATGTTAAAAATGACTGAAATTAAAGACAATGCGTTGCAAGTTTATCTCGATACATTAGCCAGTAATTCTGCTACACCCGGTGGTGGCAGTGCGGCGGCTTTAATGGGCGCACAAGCGGCGGCTTTAACGAGCATGGTATGTAATTTGACGATTGGTAAGCCCAAATATGCAGAAGTTGAAACAGAAATGAGGGCGTTATTAGCAAAATCAGAACAATTACGCGAACAATTAACAAGCATGATTAAAGCCGATGTGGATGTTTTTAATCGCTTAATGGCAACGTATGCGTTACCTAAAAGCACTAACGAAGAAAAAGAAGCACGAAGTGCCGCAATTCAAATTGTTTTAAAAGACGCAACTGATGTGCCTTTAGCTTGTGCAAAAGCATGTGCAGAAGTAATCATATTAAGTCGCATTGCCGCTGAAAAAGGTAGCACTGCAGTGATTAGTGACGCGGGTGTGGCTGTGATGTCGGGCTATGCGGGATTGAAAAGTGCTGCATTAAATGTTTACGTTAATGCTTCTGGTTTGAGAGATAAAGAATTTGCCAGCAAAAAAATAGCCGAATTATCGGCTATTTTAGAAGGGGCTGACATCACCAGCCAAGAGATTTATGATTTGGTAAAAAGTAAATTGTAGTTACGCGCCCCATGACCGGATATTACCTGTATCTAAATGTACAAAATTAGAGTCAGGGTAATATCCCACACCGCCGCGCTGCATAGTTAGCGCAGCATCACGAATCGTTCTTGCACTGTAACCATCAAGGCGAATATCAACAGCACGTCCTTGCATGTGTAAACTATTTCGTGCCACGCCATCACTGTGACGACGTAA
>DALYHZ010000286.1:0-2832 GCA_031970635.1 Methylococcaceae bacterium
AAGTTCTGAAGTACGGTTATCGGTAATATTTTCACCGCGCAAATACAATATGGTTTTTGGAATGAGCTGGTATTCTAATAACGCATTAACGCGCGGTGCCGTATTCGCCTTAGCCATATTCGCCGCGTCAAACCAGTAATTTCCGTGCATTGTAAATTCCATCCGTAATTTTAATGGTTGTGCTATTTTTACTTCGCTCCAAAATGTTCCTTGTTGTTCAGGACGACGTGCAAGTGGGTGACTGGATTTATGGCATTGACGTAAGTATAAGTTAAACCGCTTTCCAAAATACTTGTCCAGCGATGGCGAGCTTGCATTTCTGCACCCCAAACGTCAGCTTCTTCTACATTTGCGGCTTTAATTAGCCCTGTTTTCGAATCGAGCTGTAACGTAATCATTTGTTTGTAATTGTGATGATAGCCACTAACTTTGATTCCACTTTGAGGTAATGGTTTCCAGTCAAATCCTATTTCACCGCCTGCGCTACTTTCACCTTTTAATGCTTTATTGCCAAAGACGGGGTGCATCAACTCACTCACACCCGGTTGGCGATAGCCGGTACCACCGTTTGCAAAAATGTTGACAGTCTGCGTTAGCGCACGGTTGATACCTAAAGAAAATACCTGATGGTTGCCATAAACATCACCGACATCAAAGCGTCCATCTGCGCTTAATTGCCAGCTATCAATATTTAATTCACCACGCACATTTGGACTGATAACAGTTTGCGCGGAATGGATACCTAAAGATTGTTGATGTTGCGTGTTGACACCCCATGCGAATAAAGCCTGATTTTTCGTATTTTCATCTAAAGGCAAACGATGCGTATTTTTCCAATCCGCCATTAGCAATTGATTTGTCAGCGCAAACGGTTTAATCAGTGTTGAAACCATTTTCTGTCTATCTTGCGTAAAACCAAGTTGCAAAGATGTATTCCAATAATTAGCTAAATCATAATCACCCTGCAACTGTGAAACCCACGTCTCCTCAGAAAGTTTGCCGCGTTTATCATCAACCCAACTTATTGTGTGCCGTCCGGGGGCAAAACCAGGACCATCAATATCTTCATCACTACGTACAAAATAAAGCGAGGCATTCAATTTTCCACGCTCAAATGTTTTTAACCAATTTCCCGACGCATGCGTTAAACCAAAATCATCACGTTCTATACCAGTTTTAGCTTGACTGATGCCATTAAACACATCACTGCGACCCACAACAACTGAAAAATCACCTGCATCCGTTGTCAAACCACTGCCAACTGCACCTCTTACGGTATCGTAACTACCACCTTCAACATGTAAAAAAGTATCTTTTTCAGTCATTTTTCGGGTTTGCAAATGAATTGCACCACCCAATGAGCGACTGCCATGTCGTTCACCGCCTACGCCACTGGATACAGTAACTTTGTCTAACGCATCTAACGAATAATGACTTAATGAATAAAAGCCTGCGAAATTACCAAACAATGGCACGCCATCTAACGTCACCATTCCTTGTCCTGCACCGCCTGCGCCTTTTAAAATAATAGCCGTGTTCATTTGCCCGCTACCTTGATTGAGCGTCACACTCGACTGGTTTCGTAACACGCTGTTTAAATCAGGCATTTCGGAAACTTCTAAATCTTCTCTGTTCAATTCATTTTTCATAGATGATTCAATTTTTGGCGTAATTGAATCGTTATAAATTGTCATGTTTGGCAAAGAAATAGATTCATTATCGGCAATGGCATTAGTCGATAAACACCATAACAATGCTGAGAATGGATTTAACCATTTATTCATAACAGACGTTAGATCGTGTGCGTTTGAGCAAAATACAACGCGCCCAGTAAACCAACTTCAGGTTGCATACAAACATTTACAGCAATTTTTTCTAATGCGTTACGGTAACGACCTTTGGCTAAAAAGCCTTCAAGAAAATCGCCTTGTTGTAAAACCGGTAAACATTTCGCCGCAATGCCACCCGCTAAATACACACCGCCATAAGGCAAACATTTCAATGCTAAATTTCCCGCTTCTGCGCCATAAATGCGAGAAAAAAGTTGTAATGTTGCTGTGCATAACGCATCGCTATTTGCAACAGCCGCCGCGCCAATTATGGCGGCAACATCGTCAGCGGTTTGCAATTGTTCATCCAACTCATTAGCAGAAATTGCATAATCCTCGGATTGCTTTAAAAATTCATAAATCGCCACGATGCCTACGCCTGAAACCAAGCGTTCGTAACTCACATGGTCAGGATAACGTGCTTGCATAAATGACAGTAACGCGATTTGTTGCTCGTTTGTGGGCGCAAAATCACAATGACCGCCTTCATTGGCAATAACATGATGTGATTTACCATCATGAAAAATAATTGCCTCCCCCAAACCCGTGCCAGCGGCTAACACCGCACAATTTCCAATTTGCGGTTTGGCTTTAGGATTTAACGAGACAAATTCGTTTTCGGGCAGCGATAAAACACCCCAAGCCGCTGCTTCTAAATCATTTAGCAATTTAACTTTGGACGTTTTTAATTGCTCACCAATTTCACGACAAGTTAATTTCCACGGCAAATTGGTCGTTTCACAATCACCATTCACAATTGGTCCTGCTACGCCAAGACAAGCTGTATCAATTACCACGTCAGGGATTAACGCCAAAAAATCCGCTAATAATTTGTCAAACGTCGCATAATTTGCACTTTCAAAACGGTGTTTTGCTACACACGTTTGCTCATCAAAAACAGCTAATAATGTTTTTGTGCCGCCAATATCACCTGCGAGAATCATACTTTGATCCTCCGCCACTGCCGTCCATCGCGGGCTAACAAAGCATCTGCGTCGGTCGG
>DALYHZ010000287.1:0-2826 GCA_031970635.1 Methylococcaceae bacterium
GAGTTTCGAGCTTGGCCAGATCAGCGTGAACTCGGGCGGCAAGCACACGCTCTTCAACGCGCTGGTCGCGACGGTCGAGGCCGGCGACGGCGATCGTGCGGCTCCACGCGTGGCGGCACAGTGCCGCGCAGTATTTGGGCTTATATTCAAGTATTGAGCAATAATGAATTCAAACGGGGTGACAATGGTTTTATGATTGTTGCCATCTCGAAATAAAATTTAAGGCAATAAAAAGCCCGCATTAAGCGGGCTGACTTGAGCAATTATTTTTATTATTATTAATCTTGTCGTTCTGGATATTTTATTCAGCGACACTGGCTCAAGCGAAAAGTTTCTTACTATTTTTATTATTGTTGTTTAGCTTTTCAAAAAAGCTACCTTACCTAGTTCTTTCTCTCGAAAGCGCGCGCATTTTAGCTGGTAAAAAAGCATTGTGTCTATTTAAAAAACAGATTATTTCCAAAAAAATAAACAAAGTTAATTAAAGCCTAATAAATACAGCTTGTTAGCAAATATTTTAAAAAGTAATTTAACGCAATGATTGCTCATTTTAAACCGACTTATCGTCGACTCGCGCTTTCGTTAATATCGGCACATAAACAAAAATGAATAAGGCGAATGCTGCCAGCCATGCCAAAGTCGCTAGATAAATCAATATATTAGACCAAGATGCAATCGTCATAGGTAAAACCACGCGAAAAAGTACTGCAATATTAATTAACACAAATCCAATAACAATGGCATTGGAAGCATTCATCACACGTCCTGTATGTCCTAATGAAACTCGTGCCATCATGCCCAAGGTCAAAACACCAATGCCGCCAACTGTGAACGCGTGCAATGCCAAAGAAGGTAAAACAATTTCCCATGCCGCCAATGCGGTAAAAATAAAACCTAAAATCAACCAGCCATAGCCCAAATACAACACCCACAATAGCGGCACAAACCAAATTCTAAATACAAACCAACTACTTAATCGCCAAGCATTTAAAGAGGCTGTCGTTAAAGCCACTAACGCTAAAAATGTGCCTGAAATATTGAATAATTGCAGTCCGAATAAAACTATCGCACTACCAATTGCTAACACGTCGAGTAATTGATTGCGCGGAATTAACACGCCTTTTAAACCGCGTTCAACAAAAAAAGGAAATACGCGCCCTGCAATCACCAAAATCATCAATATAATCGTTGCCAGCACGAGTTGAATTCCAGTCACCGCGCTGTTGTTGCAAAGCTCAAGCATTTGCGCGTGAATTAAACCATTGCCTAACATCAATAAAGCTAATAACCCGACAAACAGTAAATTTTTATAATTTTTTGCGCGAATTAACGTTTTGGCGATGACATAAGTTAATGTGGGTAAAAAAGCGAAATCGACTAGCGCAATTAAACCATCCGGCAATAATCCCGCATAAAACGGTAAAATCCGCCCGTATAACCACAATAAACTCAAACCTGCTAACGCTTCGCCTTGCAAGGTAATTTTTCCTGTCCAATTACTAACAGCCGTGAGCAAAAAACCAGCTATCACTGCAACGGTATATCCAAGCAACATCTCATGTGCGTGCCAATAATTGCCAACAAAATACGTTGAATTGCTAACCGTACCCTGTGTCATGCCTTGCCAAATAATCAGCAATGCTAAAGCCGCAAAACCGGCGAGTAAAAAAAAGGCTCTAAAACCTAACGTAAACAACGGATAATCAAAAACGGTGGGGGATTTCATAAGTTCTATTCAATATTTTGGATTTGTTCGCGTACTTGCTCGATTAACACTTTCAATTCAATGGCGATTTGGGTCATTTCTATATCGGCAGCTTTTGAACCAAGTGTATTCGCTTCACGATTCATTTCTTGCATCAAAAAATCTAAACGTCTGCCAACGGGTTCGTTTTGCTTAATAATTCGTAACACTTCGTTGATATGCGTATCCAAGCGGTCAAGCTCTTCGGCAATATCGAGTTTTTGGGTTAAATGCACCAATTCTTGTTCAAGGCGGTCAACATCGGGATTGGAAACAAGTTCTGCAACCCGTTCCTGTAATTTCGCGCGAATATTGACTAACACTTCTGGCATACGTTGCGCAGCTTGCGTGACAAATTGTTGCATTTTGTAACACCGCTCTTCAATCAACGCCGCAAGTTGACGACCTTCACGTTCACGGGTTTCAATCAATTGAGCCAGCGTGCGGTGAATCAATGCCACCAAACCATCATGCAATAATTGTCTGTCAACGCTGACTTCATGTTGCATAGCAGGCAATGCCAAAATATCTAACGCAGAAAAACGTGCTGGTGCTGGCATCAGATGTTCGATTTGTTGAGTGGTCTTTAATAACGCAGCAACCGCATCCATATTAACGCTAAATGACAAACCATCTCGATTTTGTTTTTTATAACTTAATGCACATTCAATTTTGCCACGACTTAATTTGCCGCTAATAATGGCGCGAGCGTCTCCTTCGACAAACCGTAACCGGTCTGGAATTTTAAGCGTAATATCACAATAACGATGATTTACCGTTCGCAATTCGCAATTTACTGTCAAATCGCCTAGTTCAGCTTCACCGCTGGAAAATGCTGTCATACTTTTAATCATTTTTTTGCCTATCACTATTGATAAAGAAGTGCTTCATTCTAACCGTGCGGGGCAGGGCTTGCACCTTTTAACTGAGAGATGATTTATACGCTATACTGTGCGGCAACTTTATTTGAGGAACTAAATCGATGAGACCAAGTGGACGCGATGCCGCGCAATTAAGGGAAATTAAATTAACTTGTGGCTTTACCAAACACGCCGAAGGTTCCGTTTTAGTCGAGTTTGGCG
>DALYHZ010000288.1:0-2812 GCA_031970635.1 Methylococcaceae bacterium
GTCATCGACATACGCGGCTTTGACAATTTTCATCACACCAACAATGCCTGCTTCTTTGCAATTGGAATGATAAAAAAATGCGAAATCACCAACGGTCATTTCGCGCATAAAATTACGCGCTTGATAATTTCGCACGCCTTCCCACGGTTCTGTTTGATTTGGACGTTGCATCAAATTGTCGATACTAAACACATTCGGTTCAGATTTCATTAACCAAAAACGCATCGTTATTTCGCCAAATAAGTGTAAGAATTTAAACCTGCAAGTAATTCGGTTTCGTAAGTTTGTTTTTCTAAATCACTCAATGCACTGGCAGCGAGTTTTTTCCGATACGCTTGCATCAATTCATCACTGCTAATGTGAACATAATCGAGCAATTCAGACACATCTTCACCTTCTTGCAAATCTTCAAAATGGTAACCGTCGTTATCGAGTTTGATATTTATTGAGTGCGTGTCACCAAATAAATTGTGCATATCGCCTAGAATTTCCTGATACGCCCCCAACATGAAAAAACCAATTAAATAAGGCTTTTCAGGGTTAATTTCATGAATCGGTAAAGTGTGTTCTAAATTTTGCCCGTCAATATAACAATCAATTCGCCCATCTGAATCACACGTTAAATCTTGAATCACCGCGCGACGCGTTGGCATTTCATTTAGACGATGAATTGGCATAATCGGGAAAATTTGGTCAATCCCCCAAACATCTGGCAATGATTGAAATAACGAAAAATTACAAAAAATCTTGTCGGCTAGTTTTTCGTTCAGCTCGTCTAAAATCGTTTCTTCACTTTGATTGTGAGAATTAAGTTGCGTTTGAATTTTTTGACAAAGTAGCGCGTATTCATTTTCGGCTTGCGCCAATAAACCAAGTGAACATTGGTCTTGGGCGAATTTTTCACGCGCTTGCGCTAAATTAAAATGTGCATCGTGATAGGCTTCGACGGGATTTTGAATTGTTGGTATTTTTTGCAGTTCAGTTTCGTTGCGATAAATGGATTCAATGTCAGTCACGTCACTAATTAAAACAGCATGATGCGCCGTCATTGCGCGACCTGATTCGGTGAAAATATCAGGTTGTGGAACATTTTTTTCCGCACAAACTTCGGCAAAACCGCGCACAATATTGAGCGCGTATTCATTCAAACTGTAATTTATTGATGATTCCCGACGTGATTTACTACCGTCATAATCCACACCTAAACCGCCGCCTGCATCAACAATTTGAATGGCTGCACCTAAACGGTGAAATTCGACATAAAACTGTCCCGCTTCTTTGAGTGCGACTTTAATGTCGTGAATGTTGGCAATTTGCGACCCCATGTGAAAGTGCATGAGTTTTAAGGCATTTAATAAATTCGCCTGTTTCAGCCGTTCAATGAGTTGCAACAGTTCATGGGCGTGCAAGCCAAATTTCGATTTCTCCCCACCACTGTTTTGCCATTTTCCTGCACTAATGCTTGATAAACGCACACGCACCCCCATTTGCGGTATGACGTTTAACTTTGCGGCTTCATCGATAATCAGTTCGAGTTCGAGTGGTTTTTCAATTACCAAATAAACATTCAATCCCATTTTTAAACCAATCAACGCAAGTCGAATGTAAGCGCGGTCTTTGTAGCCGTTACAGACGATTGTGCTATTTTTCGATTTCGACAATGCCATCACGGCAAGTAATTCGGGTTTACTGCCGGCTTCTAAACCAATGTTATCCGCCGCTAAGATTCCTTCAACCACATGGCGTTGTTGATTTACTTTAATTGGGTAAACAGGCGTGTAACTGCCTTTGTAATTAAGTGTTTCACGAGCTTTTTGAAACGCTGCATCAAGGCGTGTGGCACGATCTTTTAAAATGTCAATGAATCGCACTAAAACGGGCAACGATAAATTTTTGTCGTTTAACGATTGAGCAATTTCGTATAAATCAATTTTAATTGCTTTGTCAGCGGACGGCGTGACGCAAACATTCCCATTTTTATTGATTGAAAAATAACCATCTCCCCATGAATTGATGGCATAAAGTTGTGCAGCGTTTTTGTTTGTCCAATGTGAACTCATTTAAATTCTCTGTAACTGGTGTTTGTAAAAATTCTAATCTGAAATCTAAATTGTGGTTTTCTCGACACTCGTTGACGCATGTGATTGCGCCCTCATTTTCTTATCAGCCTAACATAACATAATACTTAAGAATTTTTGACTACCGCCGATAAAAAAGGTAGTGTTGTATTTAAGGTACTTAATTACTACTTAAACAACAAAAATAAATATTTGTTGTTTTGTAATCAAAATGTCACATAAAAGTCATTAAACTGACATTTAACTTTCGTATCTTCGCGCCAGTTTTTATATTTTAACTATATTATTTGAACGAGACCCCCCATGAAATTATCAAAACTCACCTTTGCTGTCGCAACTGCTTTAACAGCAAGTGTTACATCATCAGCGTTTGCAATGGTTTTATACGTTGATAACAAAACCAAACAAATTTTTACAGAAGCAGGTCCAGGTAGACAAATCTTGGGTTCATTTGAACCAGTACAAGAAGGCGTTCCAACCAAAAATGGCGGCGATGTCAGTGATCTGCGCAGCAAAATTGAGTTGCAAGACAACCAAATCAAAGCCTTAGAAGAACATGCAAAAGAATCTCACGAAGAAGGTGTTGTTGAGATTAAAAAAGACGGCGGCATTGAATTCAAAAGCCGTGATGGTAATTTCAAAATGGCCGTTAATGGTCGTATGCAGGTCGATTCACAAGTTAATGTAAATCAAAACTTGCCTAATAATTTTGTAACAGGTGCTGGCTCTCAAAT
>DALYHZ010000289.1:0-2809 GCA_031970635.1 Methylococcaceae bacterium
CGGATTTTACTAATTGTTCAATGGCTTTTAGCGTTGCATCGACAACACCGCCACCGATTGAATTTCCCGTCACTTCTTGATTATTAACGCACAGCGTCACAACAGCATTTGGTACCTCGCCAGTTTCGGAACACACTTTCAATGACACTAATTTAATCTGTTCGTCTTCGGCTTCGATAGTCGTTTCAGAAATGAGCGTTTGCAAATCTTCATCGAAAATTTCGTGTTTTTTATCCGCTAATTGTTTGAAACGTGCAAAGGCATCGTTTAATTCTGCTTCGCTTTCAAATTCGAAACCGAGTTCATTGACGCGACTTTTGAACGCATTACGCCCCGAATGTTTACCTAAAACCATCCGATTTGCTGTCCAACCCACGTCTTCTGCTCGCATAATTTCATACGTTTCGCGGCTTTTCAAAATACCATCTTGATGAATTCCTGCTTCATGTGCGAACGCAATTGCGCCGACAATGGCTTTATTGGGTTGGACAGGGAAACCGGTAATTGACGATACCAATTTTGAACACGTTAAAATTTCGCGTGTATCGATGCGCGTGTCGCAAGTGAAAATATCTTGGCGCGTACGAATTGCCATCACTACTTCTTCAAGTGACGCATTACCTGCGCGTTCACCTAAACCGTTAATCGTGCATTCGACTTGGCGTGCGCCATTCATAACTGCCGAAAGTGAATTTGCCACCGCTAAACCTAAATCATTATGGCAATGCACAGAGAAAACCGCTTTGTCCGAATTTGGAATACGCTCAATCAAGTTTTTGATTGTCGCGCCAAATTGTTGTGGAATGCTGTAACCAACGGTGTCAGGAATGTTAAGCGTTGTTGCGCCGGCATCAATAACGGCTTCTAAAATGCGACACAAAAAATCTTCGTCCGAACGCCCCGCATCTTCAGGTGAAAATTCCACGTCATCGGTATATTGCCGCGCACGTTTTACCGCTTTTACGGCGTGTTCAATTACTTGTTCAGGCGACATGTTGAGCTTCATTTGCATGTGAATCGGTGATGTCGCAATAAAGGTATGAATTCGCGATTGTTTCGCGCCTTTCAATGCCTCGCCAGCACGGTCAATATCTTTATCAAGCGCACGCGCTAAACCACAAACAGTGCTGTCTTTAATAATATTTGCCACGGCTTGAACCGCTTCAAAATCGCCAATACTTGCCGCAGGAAAACCTGCTTCAATGATATTTACTTTTAAACGTTCTAACGCACGCGCGATTCTAATTTTTTCATCACGGGTCATTGATGCGCCGGGACTTTGTTCGCCATCGCGCAAAGTTGTATCAAATATAATCAGTTGGTCTTTCATAAAATTTTCGTTCACTCAGGCATGATTAGTCTGTTTTGACTAATACAGATAAAAATAAATTTGAATAGATTTTGAGATGTGAAAGTATTTTTGCCCCTTAGGGCAATAAATTTAAAGATAGGCGCAAACAGGCTTCGGCGCAAAAAACGCCTGCATGAAAGTGATATTGTGATATGCGATAAATGTTCATGTTTGCGATTATCTCTAAATTGTGACCGTCTCTCAAGTTTAGATATTAGTTTTTTTTCCTTGTAATTTTTTGCGGCGACGCATAATCAATGTTACCAATGGACCTGAAATCGCGTAACCTAAGAAAAGTAAAAATAACATTGTCTGAGGTTGTGCCATCACAAATGCAATGGCAAGCATCACAGCGATTGCAACGAAAAAGGGAACTTTGCCTTTTA
Organism: Methylococcaceae bacterium; assembly: GCA_031970635.1. Lineage (GTDB taxonomy): Bacteria > Pseudomonadota > Gammaproteobacteria > Methylococcales > Methylomonadaceae > UBA10906. The sequence continues at coordinate 1,738 of DALYHZ010000289.1, forward strand.
AATCGATTTCTTTAAAACTTGAGTAACGGAAATTACTTACCATCAGCAAGCCTGTGGCAATCGTTAAAACGATTGCGATGTATTTTAATGTTTCAACATCCCAACCGTGTTCTAAACAGAGCCAAATAAATCCCGCTAAAATTGCCGCCGCCGCAGGACTGGGCAAACCTTGAAAATAACGTTTATCGGCAGAGGTGAGTTGTGTATTAAATCGCGCTAAACGCAATGCGCCGCCTGCGGTATGAACAAACGCGGCAAATAGTCCCACTTTACCTAAAGTTGAAAATGCCCATAAATACATGACTAATGCAGGCGCGACCGCAAATGAAACCATATCAGACAAACTGTCATATTGTGCGCCAAACTCACTTTGGGTATTGGTTAGACGCGCCACACGACCATCTAAACCATCCAAAATCATCGCCACAAAAATTGCCACCACAGCAATATCAAACGAGCCATTCATTGCAGATGTGATGGCATAAAATCCTGAAAATAATGCGCCTGTAGTAAATAAATTGGGAAGTAAATAAATGCCACGACGGCGAATAGTTAATTTTTCAACAGTCATAAATGCCACAAGTTGTAATTTCGATGAGGGGAATTATACACGATTCAAAAATTACTGACTGCGTCTTGGGTCAAAAGCAGTTTGCACCGTTTCAGCAAATAAATTTGCCGCTAACACCAATGTAAACATAAACAAAAAAGCCGCACTAAGCGACCACCAAACCACTGGTTCACGCGCCATCTCTAACCGTGCGCCGTTAATCATGTTGCCCCAACTGTAAGTGCTAGCATCTACGCCAATATTGATATATGCCAATGCTGCTTCAGCTAAAACCAGCGAACTAAAATCTAAAACAATCGAAATTAAAACAATGTGCATCACATTAGGCAAAATATGGCGTAGCAAAATCGTATGTTTTTTCACGCCTAATGAATACGCGGCTTGCACATATTCCATTTCGCGTAATTTTAACGTTTCAGCGCGTAATAATCGACACAACCCCGTCCAACTGGTCATTCCTAAAATCAAGCATAAAAATAGCAACCGCATATCCGCGCGGAC
>DALYHZ010000290.1:0-2804 GCA_031970635.1 Methylococcaceae bacterium
CCAAGGTCCCATAAAGTAGTGGAATAACACAAACTTCCATGAGCCATAAAGGGTTGGTAAGACAAACGCAACCAAAATATAGGCTAAAACGTGTAAGCCCCAATCGAAATTAAATAACCATTCAATCGGATGCGACAATAAACCGTTTAACGGCATTTGCCATGCAATATGCCATGCGCCTGAAACTGAACAAATATGCGGTCCACAAAAACCTTCTGTGCCAATCACACAATTTCCCGCCCAATCAAATGGATAGGCTTTCATTAAAATGAAAATCGAACCCACTGCACATAACGTATAAACTGCCGTACGAATTCTAAGTTTGATACTTTCAGGAATGAAATACATTGCCACCATGTTGGCAAAAAACGGCTGAAATGCAACATGCAAATATCCTAACAGCGTCAGTATTTGATTATTCGGATTGTCGCATAAGTCTATGTAAACGTAAGTTGCAGCCTGCAATAATTCCATCAATGCAAAATACGTTAATGGAATCCAAAGTTCTTTTGATTCACCTTTTTTAGCAATGTAATAGGCAGTACCCAAACCAACAGTCGCTAGTACGCCCGATGCTTCACCACTCCAACACATGATTTTTCCTCGCTCATTTTTAGTTTTTATTATTGTGGGGATTTTTAAAAATACCGATGTTTATCCTAAAAATTATAACACACAAAAAATACACAGCTTTGCTGTGCTATACTGAGAATTTGTTTGCTTAATGACTATGTCTAAAAAACTTACCGTTACAAATCACACGCGCGATATTAGCGGTTTGACTTATGTTTATCCCGTACTTTCACGCCGTGCCGGCGGTTTATCAATCGGTATCAATTTCAATACGAATAATGCGTGTAATTGGCGGTGTATTTATTGCCAAGTTCCCGAATTAAAACTCGGTGCGGCACCCAATTGTGATTTGAATTTATTATCAAAAGAATTACGTTTATTTTTAAATGACGTTCTGCACGGCGATTTTTATGAACAAATGTCCGTTTCACAAGCCCAACGTGTGATTAAAGATATTGCCATTGCAGGAAATGGTGAGCCAACCAGCTTGGTTAATTTTGATATAGCCGTAAAACTCATTGGCGAGATTGCAACCGAATTAGGTGTTTTTCCTAACAGCCATTTTGTTTTGATTACAAATGGCAGTTTGATTCATCGCCCAACCGTACAAAGCGGTTTGAAAGTATTAAATGATTTTGGTGGCGAAGTATGGTTTAAAATGGACAGCGGTACAAATGAAGGTCGAGCGTTAATCAATCATTCTAAACAAACTAATGACGCTGTTTTAAAAAACATTACGATTGCCGCGCAACATTGCACCACGAAAATACAAATTTGCTTAGTTGATTATCAACATCATGGTTTATCAAGTAGTGAACGTACTGGTTTCATCCATCTTTTAACCCAAATTCGAGCCACCACATCGGTTCAAAGCGTCACTATTTACACCTTAGCGCGACCATCTCAACAACCTGAAGCCATCGATTTACTGCCAATGCCATTAAATATCATGCAAGATTTCGCGCAAGAAATTCGGCAATTAGGTTATGACGTAACGGTTACGCAATAGCATTTAATTCGTCTAGCGTATTGATATTTTCAAAGCCGCTTGCATCGACACCAAAATCCACATACTGTGTTTTATGCTGTTTAAACCATAATTGCACTTTGCGTTCACCTTGCGCTAAATACGATTCCAAGCTGTTTTTTAAATTCGATTCCACCACTAAAAAAACCGAATGTACCTGCTCACCTGTACAAGCCACAGTAATTTTTGCATCACTTTGCTTATGTTGCTCAAGCAAATGACACAATTGCACGGTAGTAATAAATGGCGCATCGCATGGCACAATCAACAAAATGTCAGCATTACTGTAATACATTGCCGCTAAAATTCCTGCCAATGCACCTGAAAAATCGGGTGTTATATCGCTAATTACTGGCACACCAAACGTTTGATAAATCTCCATATTTCGATTTGCGTTAATCACCAATTCATCTACAAGCGGACGTAAGGCACTAAACGAATAATGAATCAACGGTTGCCCACGAAAAAGTTGCAGTCCTTTATCCTGATAATTCATGCGGCGGGCTTGACCACCAGCAAGAATCACGCCTGTTACTTTTGTTTGTGAGGTCATAATGTTAAGCTGTAGCTTGTTTTTACTGTATTGAAAGGAAAAATTAAAATGAAAAATACCTTAAAAAAATTGCTTTTAATTGCCACGATTTCATTCATTATTACAGGTTGTGCAAGCAATCCCGAAAAAGTTACCGAAAATTCTACGACACCTACGCCATTCGTAAACGATTATCCAACCCGCGACCGCGTGGAATATGTGTTGAATTGTGTCGCGCAACATGGTGGCTTAAGTTATATCAATCAATATGCGTGCGGCTGCAAAATTGACAAGATCGCTGAAAAACTCAGTTTCAATGATTACGATGCCGCAAAAACCTTTTCTTATCTTAAATCAACCGCAGGCGAAAATGGTTCTATTTTCCGCGACCCTAAACAAAGTAAAGACTTACGCAAACAATTAAAAGAAGCTGAAGATGCTGCTGAAAAAAGCTGTTTTGTAAAATAACAAGTGACTGTCTTTTCAATCTTCGAGTTTGTTTATGCACAAAATTTCTATCAAGGCATTATTAACTATCGTGATGAGTTTTATACTTATCGCGGTGTTTGTGCCATTAACATTTATTGTGTATACCGAAAACAATGAAATTCACCTGCTACGCGAAGAACAAATCGGTACGGCTATTTTTCCAAAACTGCAACTTATTAACAT
>DALYHZ010000291.1:0-2802 GCA_031970635.1 Methylococcaceae bacterium
GTGTTCACTGCCGAATAGGCAGCTTAGAAATGTAGGTAATTCAATAATACATGATTCTTTTGGTTCACTGCCGAATAGGCAGCTTAGAAATCTAAACGATAAACTAGACGCTTGAAATATGGGTTCACTGCCGAATAGGCAGCTTAGAAAAATGACAGCTTTTGTTGGTTTGCAATGCGTTGGTTCACTGCCGAATAGGCAGCTTAGAAAAACAATTAACGGACGCAATCTTGACTTCATACGTTCACTGCCGAATAGGCAGCTTAGAAAACCTGCTGGCGCGGCGTTAATTTAAAAAGTAAGTTCACTGCCGAATAGGCAGCTTAGAAAATCATCGCTATCAAATGAAAAAAAAATTAAATGTTCACTGCCGAATAGGCAGCTTAGAAAGCTCGATGTGACTCGTCGGTGCTAAATCCCATGTTCACTGCCGAATAGGCAGCTTAGAAATGACCGTGATGTTTTAGATGAGCAAGAATTGAGTTCACTGCCGAATAGGCAGCTTAGAAAATCAATCAATTCTAAAACACGCCACTGCTTAAGTTCACTGCCGAATAGGCAGCTTAGAAATAACTCGATGACTGCTCAAGAATTACAGGCATGTTCACTGCCGAATAGGCAGCTTAGAAAAACAGGCAATTCAATTGCAATACCAGTTTTTAGTTCACTGCCGAATAGGCAGCTTAGAAAACTCAATATTTGTTGAATTTAGCAATGCAGAAGTTCACTGCCGAATAGGCAGCTTAGAAAAATCGTATTTGACATTGGGTTGATGACAACCGGTTCACTGCCGAATAGGCAGCTTAGAAATGCAATATGACCTTGTGGTGCTTGTGCCAGTGGTTCACTGCCGAATAGGCAGCTTAGAAACCAGACGTAAAAGCTGTTGTCTTACAAATTGGAGACTGTAAAAACATCTGTGTAAACGTAAAATTCCCAAAACCGTAGAATAACGGTAATTTTTCAAGAGAAAAGAACATATCAACCGTTTTATTCCTGCACCAAAATCCACGGTTTCACCACCACTGCCCAAAGCTCGGCATCGTTTTCAAACCAGCGCAACGCTTGCTCATCAGCGACTAAAGCCACCTGTTTATTTTCTAACCATGCTTGGACGTGCGCTTTATTATCAATCGAAAATTGGTAAGCCACTTCAACTAAATCTAAATCGCTCGACACCCAAACCGCTTCGCCTTTTGCAAAAAAACGTTGTAGTTCTGACCAATGAATTTTCGCTGTTTCTAAATTTACTTTCTCTTTGTTTAAATCGTTCATGGGGTTGTTCTAATCATGGGAATAACACGCCGCCAGCGCAGCTTGCATTTTTTGTAAACCTAAACGGCGCGTTAAGTGGATATTATTTTCAGGTATCGTTTCAGGATTTGGATAATTTGCCAAAGCTCGTTCTAAACTACTTTCACGCAACAAATGCAGCATCGGATACGGCGAACGGTTAGTGTAATTTGCGGGGTCATCGTCATTGGAATTTTCAAAACAATACTGCGGATGAAAACTTGCTAACTGATACACGCCTTCGTAATTTTGTGCTTCGAGTAACGCTTGCGCCAATTCTAAAAAATCTAAATAGTCATCGAAATCATTAAACGCATTCGCATAAATCAATAACGTTGTTTCAATAGTTTCGTCAGAATCTAAACGCTCACATTCTGAAATTAGGTTCAACAAACACGCTTCGATTTCAGTCTGCATTTCAACTTCAAAACGAATGCTGCCACGTTCAAATTCGCGTTTTGCAAACGGGCAAATATTGTAAGCAATGACGATATTTTCTAACCATGAGCGCGTTGCGGCGATATATTTCATTGCCATCATGACAATCGTTCGCCGCGTGCTAATTTAGGCAATGCGCCTTCTAAACCCATCGCATTACGCATGACTTTATTTTTCAGAGGCGTGACACGTTCAGCTAAACCTAACCCTAAATTGCGTAAAAATTTCAGAGGCAATACGTCATTACTAAACGTTTTATAAAATATGTCCATGACGGTCATCATTTTAAAATTTTCTGTGTGACGCATTTTTTCGTAGCGTTTTAATACGCTGACATCGGCAATATTTCGCCCTTGTTGCACGGCTTCTAAAATCACTTCGGCGAGCGCGGCGGCATCAAGCAAGCCAATATTGACACCTTGCCCCGCCAACGGATTGATGGTGTGCGCGGCATCGCCAACAAGTGCTACGCCATGTTTGACATAATTTTGCGCGTGCTGGCGTTTGAGTGGAAAACTGGTTGCGGCAATCACGCGCGTTACATCACCTAAACAATCGGGAAATGTCGCCGTCAATGCTTGTTTCAAATCGTCTAACGGTAAGGCTTGCAAACGTTTCACTTCATCGGGCGAGTTATACCAAACAATCGAACCAAAATTACCCGTTAACGGTAAAAATGCCTGCGGGCCACTGGCGACAAAACGTTGCCAAGTAATGTCTTGTTGCGGATAAGCCGTTTCAATGTAAATCACCAGCGCGTGTTGATTATAATCCCAACTGGTCACACCTAATCCCACGCCCTGCCGCACTTTTGATTGCGCGCCATCTGCAGCAACGAGTAATTTTGTCGTCAACGTGCGTCCATTACTTAACACCAATTCACTGTTTTGATGATTGGAATAATGCAATTGTTCAATTCGCGCCGGGCAAATCAATTCGATATTAGAAAACGCTTGTAAACGTTCTAATAACGCCAATTGCGTCACCCGATTTTCAACGATATAACCCAATTCACTGCGTCCAATGTCGTCGCTACAAAATTCAGTATCGCCTGCTGTTTCCCAAACACGC
>DALYHZ010000292.1:0-2791 GCA_031970635.1 Methylococcaceae bacterium
GATTTCCTTGCGGTGAGCGATGAACAGGACAGTTTTGTTTTTACGGGTGGCGCGTTTAATCATCTCACACGCGATAATAGTTTTACCTGCCCCTGTTGCCGCTTGTAACAGAACCCGATTATTTCCCGCACCAATTGATGCCCGTAAATTTCCAATCGCGCCATGTTGATATGGTCTTAGGTTAATCATTTTTTAGCCTTCAAATTTTCCAGTTTTTACCTGTTGATAAAAGCTCAATTTCTTATCTTATTTTTTGGGTTTTTAGCCTTTCAAGATTTGGCTGTTTATTAAGCACTTAAATTTCCTGTAAGCCTTGTTATATCTATGTTTGTCGTATCTGTTTGCGTTAGCGGTACAGCGGTACACCCCTATAGGGTTGTGTACCGTACCGTACCGTCTTTAACTGACAGATATACAGCGCGGTACAAGTCGGTACACTGTGCCGTTTTGTACCGTACCGTACCGATTAACAAGTCCAAGCAAAATCACCATGCAAACCCACATAACCTTTCTTTTTTAACTCAGCTCTACAGCGTTGAAAGGCAATTTTTAGCGCGTTTTGTTTAGCGTCAGGATTACTATCAACGGTGATTGCGTCATAGGCAGACTTGCGCCATTGCTCAACACTGACAACTTTAGCGGGTATGTTTTTAGGTGAATCGGGGAACAAATCAACAATGACTTTAGGCGGTGTGATTCCGTAAAGTTCGATGGTTTTGTGAAGTGATTGCAGGGCTTTCGAGGCATTGTCTGTGAGTGATTTATTTTTAATCACCGTGTATTCGGTTTTTTCTAAAACGATGCTACTCACGAAACCATCAAGCTCGATTTTCTTAGGGGAAAATGATTCGGGTTTAGGTGGCTCAAATTCCTTCATCTTGGCGTTAGTAACCGTCACGATGCCCGTATCACTCTTTTCAACCCTGTAGGCAACATCCATAGCCGCTAAAAGTGAACTCGAACCACGGGCGCGTTTATCGTTATCATTGCCCGAATGGTGAATCACAATCACAGCCATGCCCGATATTTTTAAATGAATGTCGATATTGAGCAGAAAGGTTGCAACATCCTCAGCGGTGTTTTCGTTGCCCGTCATGTTGCGGTGCAAAGTGTCGATAATCATTAACTTGATATTGCCGATTTCGTTAGCTTTTTCTGCGACTGCTTTAGCACTGCCAGACTTGATAAAATCAGCAGGTTGACATGAAAAATGGATTTGTTCAGCGGCTACACCATGATGTTTTTGCAAGGCTTTGAATCGACGGCTTAACCCGCTAAATCCTTCCCCTGCAACGTATAAGACCGCGCCACGGCTCACTTCTTTTTCGTGAAAAGGAATGCCAGCCGCAACGCAAAACGCCAATTCTTGAATCAAAAATGATTTACAGCTCGCACTGGCACCAAACACTAAACCCCAGTTGCCATGCTCAATAAAATCCGTCACTAGCCAATTGGCTTGATAATCTTTTGACAGCAATTCGTTAAACGAAATGGTTTTAAACGCGCATTCTTTTTGGCTCGAATTTGCCACAGGTGGCGCGTCAGTTTGAACAGGTACAGGTACAGCAACAAAAACGCCGTCTCTTATCGTTTCGACAATGTGTCTAACGCCTGTTTCATTGAATAATCGAATTGCGTCATGTTGTGCGACTTCGATTGAATAACGTTCAATCGGTGTGTATTGCGTATTCATAAAATTTCATTCCTTGCAGGGTGCAAGGAAGCATCAAACAGGGCTATAATCCAACCCGTATATTCATGTTGTTTGATGCCTCAATAAAAGCCCTGCTTAATTCTGGTTAAGTGGGGTTTTTTATTGCGCTGTGAAATTGCGAATCACGGATAAATGCTTGTGATAAAAATCTATCGTGCTTTGGTCTGCTGTCTCGAAAGGAACAAGTTTAGGCAAAATTTCTGCAAAGCATTCTGTGACAGCAAAAACCGAAAATAAAAATTCTTGATAGTCGATTTGAGCTTGTGTACTGGGCGAGGCTTTGCGCTTGAATTGAATGATATTGGATTTCATGCCGCCACCTCATCAAGTAAATCTTGATTGTTTTTGGCTTGATTCAAAATGTAACTAATCGCTTCAAATTCACTGATTTTGTTATTGGCGTATTCGTTCTCCAAATACAACGCAATCAGCGCGATTAAATGAACGACGTTTTTTGATTTCATGATGAGGCTCAATTGCTCATCTTGGGGAATGATGCTTTGTTTCATGCGGTGATACCTTGTCTAAAGTGGGTAAAACCGTCACTGCTACTTACCACAGTATTGGCGACGGTGTTGAATGGGGTGGTAATGCCGCGACAAGGTGCGACCAGTCCTAAAGACTGCCCAAACAACACCATCATAGTGAATTTAACCAGCTTAAATTTGAGCCGATTGAAAAATGATAGGCATAAAAAAACCGCTTCAATTTGCGGCGTATTATCGCCTTGTCTAAACGGGTTACCACACCCGACCTCGATGTTTCGAGGTGGGCAAAGAATAGCGGGTGAGTGGTGGTGTGTCAAATTCATTTCGCGCCACCTTCGACCCACGCTTTAAACTTCTCAACGTTAATCACAACCTTTGTGCCTAGACGTGAAATTGCCCCCGAAGCGTTAAGCCCGTTTTTATCGCCATGAAAAATGTAGTGACGTATTCCCGCCTCAGTAAATACAGGCTCTAGTTGTGCTAATTGTTTGATGCTTGCAAATGTTGCCATTGTTTAATTCCCTCAGATTGTGGTGAGTTATCGTCGTTGTGACGTTGAGGGAATTGAAGCATGGCGGGTGGGTGGTAA
>DALYHZ010000293.1:0-2349 GCA_031970635.1 Methylococcaceae bacterium
AATTTTTAAGTCGCCAAAAAGCCTCGCGTGTTTCAATCAACGGCGTTAAATCCAATTCAATTTCTTGACCGTCTTGTTTGGTGACGTAAAGCGTATAAGGTGGCTCGGCTCTGACTTGAACGATTTTAGTTGCTGAGTTCATCCCATTTTTCCATCAATTCAGTTTGATTAGCGAGAATGAAATCTTTAATTTTTTTGGCTTGTTGTGGTGGCACTTGACCAGAAAGAATTTCACCCGTTTGAATTGCAAATGAGCCTGCATAATCGCCATAAATGCCATGACAATGCGGCACACCGTGGTCATCCAAATACATATAAATCGATATTCCAAAAAAGAAAGCAATGCGGGGCATGGTTTTGTCTCCAAAAAATTGAAGTGTATCAAAAAAGCCCCGATTGCATCATGCCGTCGGGGCTTTTTTGTTTGTTTAAAATTGGGTTTCGTTTAAGATGCAAGCCAGTTAAAACTTTCTTCTATTGAGGAATTTATGAATCCCACAACGCTATCATTTACACGCGATTCTTCTGTAAAAAAATCATCGCAAAAACAAAAAACTAACTTTGCAATAGGTGAATTCGATAAAGCGAGAATGGAACGTGCTTTGTCTATGGAATCAATAGAATTGCCAGATGATTTAACTCGTGAGGAAAAACGAAAATTTCTGTTGGAATACAGCAAATAGCGATGGCTTCTTTTTATCACGTTGAATTTCGTAGATAATTTGCAATCGAATTTAAAAATTATCCTAAAAACCAACAAGACAAAATCCTCGATTTCATCGAAACGTTTGAACAACAGGGTTTGACTAATTTCTCAAAATACGCAGGAAAGATTGCGCCTTCGTGGTCTAATTTGGAAAGTTCAAATCCAACTTATGCTTACGCCAAAGAAAATAATTTATGGCATTACCACATTGGCATTCCGATTTATCAACAACTTCACGCAAAATATAAAACCTCCGATGTTGTTTTACATTTTCAATGGAAACAAGGCGAAAACGTGATTTATCTCGTTGATATTTATAGTCACTATAGATATGACGGCAGTTTTTATCTGCCCCCTTCAAATTACTTGTAAAAAACGGATTTGCATCACGCCGTCGGGGCTTTTTTGTGTTGTTAAACTTTCAACCACTCTTTAAATTCCGTCAGCGTCATAATCGGTGGCGTGTGAAAAATCGGTTTTATTTCTAAAATATCCGCATCGCCCGTGACTAAAACCTTTGCTTTTCCTACCACCGCAAGAATCAAAAACATTTGGTCGTTTTTATCTCGAATTTGCGGCAAATCGTCAGGAATTGATTCGATTTTTACCGTTTCGGCATACGGCAAAAAATCAGCTAGCAATAATGCTTGCTCGGCTTTTGAGAGTTTAAATTTCGGATATGAAAATACGCGAATTAACTCACTGACCGTGTCTTTACTTGCTAATGGCGTAATGTCACCGTTTTGCCAACTGTGCCTCAACCATGCCATTTGTGGTTTTGAAAATAACAACGCTGAAATAATGCAATTTGTATCGAGTACAACGCGCCGACTCATACGGTTTCTTGCCTTGCCCACGAAATAGCATCCTGAACATCTTGTTCGTTAATGCCTAAGGCTTCTAATTTTTCACGCACCGCATCCGCTTTTTGAATGCGAACAGGCGTAAGAATGATTCGCCCAGCATCGACATCAACATTGTAGTATTCGCTGTTACCAACAGATATCACGACGGCTTTAGGCAATGTGAGTTGATTTTTACTGGTTAATTTCGCTAACATGACAAACTCCTGAAAAGTAATGAAGTAAGATTATATTACCAGAAAAAGCCCCGATTGCATCACGCCGTCGGGGCTTTTTTGTGTGGTTTTATTTTGCATAATGAAAAATTTTAGTCGGTGAAATATCCTAGCCTTCTAACCAATACAAACCACCCAGCGGGTCAATTCCAACGTTACGAAAATAACGAAAATTTTTAAGTCGCCAAAAAGCCTCGCGTGTTTCAATCAACGGCGTTAAATCCAACTCAATTTCTTGACCATCTTGTTTTGTGACGTAAAGCGTATAAGGTGGCGCGGCTCTGACTTGAGTGATTTTAGTTGCTGAGTTCATCCCATTTTTCCATCATCTATATCAATACACCGCTTGCCTCAACGTATCAACCGCCCACTGATTAAGACTTTTTCCTGATGCACTCGCGGCAATCGAAATCGCGGCATGGTCTTCGGGTGGAAGTCGCAACACAAATTTTCCCGAATACGATTTAAACGGTTCAACGCCATCTTCTTGGCACGCTTCCAGAAAAACCTTGAGTGAAATCGCGCCTTCACGTCTTAAACCTTCGGCATCTTTCGCATAAAAATC
>DALYHZ010000293.1:2359-2791 GCA_031970635.1 Methylococcaceae bacterium
GCGCCACCATTCAAGCCTAAAAATTCGCCTCGAAACATATCAATATCTGAATCGTAAGTGATGACCGCTTTCACGCCGTCAATAGTCATTTGGTTAATCATGGTTTTACTCCGTTGTTAAATAACCAATCGCGCAAACTGGCTAACGCGCCTTTATCGGTGGTTGGTGTAGGATGTGGACGATGAAACACGCGCCGTTCGCCAAATAATTTAATCAAAACCCGCGAACCTTCGCGTTCTTCGATTTGTGCGCCGAGTTCAAGCAATAAGGCTTCAATATCTAACCAGCGCACATTTGCAGAAACGGGGCGAGCGAAAATAAGTTCGAGTGTTTTTTGATATTTTCTTTTCATGGCTAAATAGTATCTATATTTAGTATCAAAAGTCAAAAAGCCCCGATTGCATCACGCCGTCGGGGCTTTTTTGTTTAAAA
>DALYHZ010000294.1:0-2739 GCA_031970635.1 Methylococcaceae bacterium
AAACTTGTGACTACAAATTTATAAAAACAAACTACTAAAAAGGCATGAAATTATGAGAATGACAGCTCAAGAATTTATCGATTGGAAATCTAAACGTATTACGTTACTTGCCATGTCTGGCGCAGGTAAAACGACGCTTGCTGATAAATTACCCAAAACAAAGTGGTATCACTATTCGGGCGATTACCGCATTGGTACGAAATATTTAAAAGAACCCATTTTAGACAATATCAAACGCCACGCGATGAGTGTGCCATTTTTACGCGAATTGTTACGCGCGGATTCGCTTTATATTAAAAGTAAAATCTCGTTTGACAATTTAACAGCAGTATCAAGTTATTTAGGCAAATTGGGCGATGCGAGCAAAGGCGGTTTATCGCTACAAGAATTTAAACATCGCCAAAACTTGCATCGCCAAGCCGAAATCGAAGCGATGAAAGACGTACCAACGTTTATTCATAATGCTGAAGATATTTACGGTTATCATCATTTTATTAACGATGCGGGCGGTAGCGTTTGTGAACTCGATTGCCCTGAAGTATTAGAAGCCTTGGCAAAAGATACGTTAATTATTTACATTAAAATTCCGCCTGAACTTGAACAAACCATTATTGATCGCGCTAAAAAAGACCCAAAACCGTTGTATTACCGCGAAGCCTTTTTAGATGAACAACTCGGTGAATTTTTAAAACTTAAAAATTATGCGTCAACCGATGATATGCCGCCCGATGAATTTGTATCGTGGGTGTTTCCGCAATTATTTAAAGCGCGTGTGCCACGTTATGAAGCCATTGCCAAAGAATACGGTTACACCATTGACGGTAATGACGTTGCAAAAGTGGAAACCGAAGACGATTTTATTGCGTTAATTGCTGCCGCGTTGGCAGAACAAACTGACTGAAATGGAGGTGTGACGATGCCTTTAGTTGCTCACACGCCTTTGCCAACTTTTCAGCGATTGCTTGAAGAAGGTGAAGAAATTATTGACCCGCAACGCGCGAGTCTACAAGAAATCCGCGAAATTCATATTGGCTTACTCAATATGATGCCCGATGCCGCGTTAGAAGCGACAGAGCGTCAGTTCTTTCGACTTGTCGGTGCGTGTAATCAAATCGCGCAATTTCATGTGCATCCGTTTACGATTGAGGGGTTAAAACGTAGCCCTGAAGCACAAGCGCATATTGATACTTATTACGAACCTTTTTCTAAAATTAAAGCAGACGGTTTAGATGCGTTAATTATCAGTGGTGCGAATGTAAGCGGTTCATATTTACCGGATGAAGATTTTTGGCAACCTTTGACCGAAGTCTTTTCATGGGCAAAAGAGAATGTCACGTCGATTTTATGTTCATGTTTAGCCACACACGCCATTATTCAATATTGTTACGGCGTGGCGCGTACTCGATTACCCAAAAAACGGTGGGGCGTTTTTTCGCACACACTGGTTGATAAAACACATCCATTAGTAGTTGAAATCAATACCCGTTTTGATGTGCCACATTCACGTTTCAACGAAATTTTCCAAAATGATATGGAAAAACACGGTTTGCGCGTCTTAGCCACCAGTGCTGAAGCCGGTGTGCATTTAGCCACCAGCGCGGACGGTTTTCGAATTATCTTTTTTCAGGGACATCCAGAATACGATGACATCAGTTTGCTAAAAGAATATAAGCGGGAAGTGTTGCGTTTTTATCACGATGAAATCACAGATTATCCGCCCTACCCTGAGCATTATTTTAGCGATGAAGTGAAAGCGATATTTGCAGATTATTCAAAACAAGTAATAACCGCGAAAATGTCACAACAGCCCTTTCCGACTTTTCCCGAAGCGGCTATGCTTGAATATATTGATAACACTTGGCGAGATACGGCAAAAGCGGTTTTTAATAATTGGCTGGGAAAAATTTATCAAATCACCCATCAAGACAGACGTTTGCCATTTATGGATGGTGTGAATCCTAATAATCCGTTGAATTTATAATATTTAAACTTGTCGCCGGATTTTATTGGGCGACAAGTCTATTGCTTAAAATCGCATTTCCGCTGCCGCGCTCACTAATTCATCAATAAAATGTTGTCCATAAAGCGGCAAATAATTATTTTTCAAATACGCAATCTTAGTTCTCGAACATGGAACTAAATGCGATAAATCACGCGCAACCAAATCACGATCAATTGTTTCGTCATACGCCATACCAGCAATAATTCCCACACCTAAACCTAAGCGAACATAGGTTTTAATCACATCGGTATCTGCCGCAGACAAAATAATATCGAGTTCGCTAGCCGAATCCTTAAATGCCGTTTCAATATTCGAGCGACCGGTAAAACCAAAACTGTATGTCAGAATGGGAAAAGACGCCAACCGTTCTAGCGAAATGTCTCCTTCGCTCAAAGGATGGTCTTTCGGCACAATTGCCGCGTGGTGCCATTCATAGCATGGTTTAACCGCTAAATACGAATCGTCAGCCACTTTTTCCGTACAAACTGCAATATCCGCTTTGCCAGTATGTAATTTATTGACCAATTGTTCAGGCGAGGCTTCATCCATATAAATTCGCACTCCCGGATATTTTTCCCGAAAACGTAAAATTGGTTTGGGCAAAAAATATTTTGCCTGCGTGTGGGTCGTCGCAATGTGCAATACACCGTGATTACTATCGAGATAATCAGAAGCAAGGGTTTGAATATTGTTTTTTGCTTGGTTAATGTTGTCCACTTCACGCATGATACGCAAAC
>DALYHZ010000295.1:0-2282 GCA_031970635.1 Methylococcaceae bacterium
TCTGTTAACAAAGCATGTAATGTGTGTAAATCAATAGTGTTGCTACCCACTTTTTTTAGAATTTGATTATGCAGGGCTAAATCGCTACTTTGCCGTAAAAGGGCTTTTGAAATTTTGCGCCGTTCTCTGTTTTCACGTCGAATGGATTTGTAAGCAATAATTAAAATCAGAAAAATAAAAACGACTACACAAATGACAAGTATTGCAACCCCTAAATAATTGTGCAGTTTTTCTTTATCAAATTTAATATCCGAGTCGTAAATAAAGCCTTGTAATCGTTCATTTACGGTCTCTTTATCAACCATGTCTGCTTTCACAAAAGTCTCTGCCATGCCTTGAAAACGCGCAGGATTCATGTGACCGATTTCAATTAAATCTTGTACAACTAAAGGTTTCACAACATCAGCTTCGTACTTTAAATGTCGTCTGGATTTTTCGGCATAATATTTATCGATAAGTAATTCAACGATTTCATCAGGATGTGCTAGCGCATAGTTCCAGCCTTCAATCGTTGCTTGGCGAAAAGCCTTAACACGCTCAGGATGTAAATGCACTTCGTCTTCGGTAGTAAATAAAATATCGCTGTAAAAATCCACGCCATAACGACGCGGGTCAATAACCGTAAACGGAAAGTTTTGCCATTTCAAAAGATAGGCTTCATTAGTCAAATAAGCGTTATAAGCGTCGACTTTGCCATCGATTAAATCTTGTAATTCAAAACTACTAGGCAAAACGCCCACGCTGTTTTTATCGACCCCTTCATTACTCAACATGGCTAATAAATCGGTATCCATCGATTTATTGAGCATCATGACTTTTTTTCCGATTAAATCGCTCGGCGATAAAATTTCTTTGCGTGCAAATAACACCGAAGGGGAATGTTGAAAAATAGCCGCCAAAGCGACCACTGGCGCACCATGCAAACGTTCGTATAGCAATTCACTGTTTGCTACACCGTATTGTGCATTGTTTTTCAAGACTTCTTGAACAGGTATCTTTTCAGGTGTGCCTTCATGCAACACAACATCCAAACCGGCTTTTGCGTAATAACCTTTTTCAATCGCCGCGTAATAACCGGCAAATTGAAATTGATGATGCCAGCGCAACTGTAAATGTACGGTTTCATTTGCCTCAACTGCGCCGCCAGAAAGCAGAGCAGTAAGAAGCAACGCACTAGTTCTGAATTGGGCATTAAAATTTAACATCATACAATTATGAAAAATTAAAAAGAATTAACGGGCGCGGCGGTTTTTGGATGTCCTCGAATCACCACGCGGTTTGGTTTTATCAAAACCGGTGTATTTTGTTTTAAATGGCTGTGTTTTTGCCGGGTTATTATCAAATGTTCCAGCCGGTTGAAAACTTGGAATTAAATGCTGTTTACCATTACCGATTAAATCCGCTCGTCCCATTTCTTTTAACGCTTCGCGCAATAACGGCCAGTTTTTAGGGTCGTGATAACGTAAAAAGGCTTTTTGCAACCGGCGTTGTTTGACGCTTTTTGGAATCAAAATATCGGGAGCTTGGCGTGTTACTTTTTTCAACGTGTCTTTTCCCGAATGATACATAGCGGTAGCAATCGACATCGGTGACGGTAAAAATGCCTGCACTTGGTCAGCGCGAAAACCGTTTCGTTTCAGCCATAACGCGAGTTGCAACATGTCTTCATCGGTGGTTGCAGGATGCGCGGCAATAAAATACGGAATTAAATATTGTTCCTTTCCTGCTTCTTTTGAAAATTTATCAAACATCGCTTTAAAGCGGTCATACGTTCCCATCCCCGGTTTCATCATGCGCGAAAGCACATTTTTTTCCGTATGTTCAGGGGCAATTTTTAAATAACCGCCGACGTGATACGTTACCAGTTCTTTCACATATTCCGGTGATTCCACCGCTAAGTCATAACGCAAACCTGAAGCAATAAAAATTTTCTTAATGCCTTTCAAACCACGAGCGCGACGGTAAAGTTTAATTAGCGATGAATGGTCAGTGTTTAAATTCTGGCAAATTGTAGGATATACACATGACAATTTACGACACGCGCTTTCGATATTTTTATCTTTGCATGCAAGGCGATACATATTCGCCGTCGGACCACCTAAATCAGAAATGTGTCCGGTAAACACTGGTGACGTATCACGAATCGCTTCAATTTCGTGAATAATTGAATCTTCCGAGCGACTTTGAATGATGCGTCCTTCGTGTTCGGTAATCGAACAAAAACTGCAACCACCAAAACAGCCACGCATGATATTGATCGAATGTTGAATCATCTCAAACGC
>DALYHZ010000295.1:2292-2701 GCA_031970635.1 Methylococcaceae bacterium
GGCGTTGCCATAACGTTTGTGCGGTAAACGTGAATACGGTAAATCGAATACGCCGTCCATTTCTTGCATCGTAAGTGGAATTGGCGGCGGGTTAATCCACACTTCACGGTCACCATGTTTTTGAATCAGCGGACGCGCGTTATAGGGATTCGTTTCACCGTGCATCACGCGCGAAGCATGAGCATAAAAAATCGGGTCGTTTTTCACCGTTTCATACGCGGGCAAACGAATTGCTGTTTTAGCGCGTAATGTTTTAATCGGTTGAATCAATGGGGTGATTTTAATTTCATCATCGTTTTTCGATTCAGCTTTATCACACGCCGGTTCTTCCTGATACGGATTTTGTGGCGGCATGACCTCGCCCACTTTGTCAAAATTCGTAGAATCTTTAATCGAAAAATCAGCGGGG
>DALYHZ010000296.1:0-2700 GCA_031970635.1 Methylococcaceae bacterium
CGAATTGCTCAATTTTAAAATTGCTATTCGGACGCACTGTCACTTTCGAGCCATCAACAAATTCAACAATTACAAAGCTATCATCGGACGTTTGAATATTATCACCTTGGTAAACTTCAGCATCTTTGCCTAACAAACGCGGCGCAGCATTGGGTTGCTGGGCAGCGTTACTACCTTTAGCAAAACCAATTTTTCCAATCGCTTGTTGTGCATAAACAGGAGTTGTGAGGATGACTAACAAAAAGCCTAAATTAAATATACGGTATTTCATTTACATTGCCCCGAGTGTTTGTTTATTTTGATGTTTTGTACTGGTGAGAGGATAGTTACATCTCTACTCTTCTTATCGTCTTTTAACACAATATTAGGTAAAACGGGTTTATCATCATGTAGGATTACAGATGGTGCTAATGCGGGAGAATCATCACCTCTTGCATTTGATACAACAGGAAGCGGTGGTGGTATAACATCCTGCATTATTGGCATCGTTAAAACCGTATTGGTTCGTTTTCCTATTCCATTCTCAATATTTTTTTCTATACCTAAAATTTGTTCCGGAGTACCTTGCATAAGCGTATTTAAAACTGGTGCTAATCGTCCTTGAGGAATTATTGGCATATCTGTAACGGATTCGTTAAAAGAGGGAACAAGTTGAATATTACCTTGTTTATCAACTTTAACATCTGTTGCTTGGATAGCCCCCGTATGATTATTCATTGCCCCCATGAACAAGTTAATTTCACCACCTTTTGCTAGCAATTCTCCAATGTTTAACACATTATCTTGAGGTGCTTGTATTTGAAAATGAATATCGGGGTTATCCAAATTGGTAAACGTCAATTTCTCGCCAGCAGCAAGTGTTATTGAACCACCGTCTGTTTCTAAAATTCCTTTATTTTCAATGTGTGGCGCAAGAAGCAAAATATTACCCGCGTTACTAGCATGAATAATTCCTTCATTTGTAACATTTCCTGCACTCGTGCCAATCATGAAATGAAAAAGCCCTTTTTGAAAACTATCATTGCTCAAACTTAAACTGGATGCAACCAAGCCTTGTGTATCAATCGCGGCTGTTTTACCAAAAAAAATGCCGTTGGGATTGATTAAAAACACTTGTCCATTCGAAATTAACTGCCCAAAAATTCCGCTAGGATAATCGTTGACTACTCGATTAAGTACGGCACTTTGACTATTTTCTTGGATGAAATAGGTCTTCTCATCAGGTGCGATATTAAACGCTTTCCAGTTGATAATAGCATTTGGACTATTCGTAATAGTTGTCACGCCTGTCACACTGTTATCAACACTGACATGACCAGAAATAATTTGTGCGCCGCTTGGATTTGCACTGGAAACTTGCGAAAAAAAGGTAAGCATAATCGCTAAATAAAATTCAACGGTAAGGAAAATAGAAATTTTATAAAGCATAATAAATACCCTTCAATTAGCAACTTAAAACACCAATCACCACTCTTTCTCGCATTATGTTACGTCAACATTATTTACACAAGTAAGGAAATGCTCCATTGTGCATGACAAACATCTTGTTTTCTACTGAGTAATCAATTTAGCTGCCGCTTTTATAGTAAAATAGCCCAATCCGAATTATTTTAAATGCCATTAACTACGCTACCTATCGTCTATAATGATTGTCAAATTTGCCTATTTTTTAAAAACATCGTTACGTTATCAACGTACAAAACGGTTTTTTTATAACGTATTAGAAAATCCAAACAGCCAGTACAACGGCTATGTGGCTTTTTTCATTATCAGTATGGTGCTACTCAGCGTATTTTTTCTTATTCACGAAATTGATCATCAAATCAACGAATTAAGTAAAGAACTTGAACAAGGCATTTTAGTTGTTTTTACCATTGAATATTTATTACGTTTTTGGCTTGCAAGTGACAGTCATGACATTATCGTAACGCAATACGAAAAAGCGCAATATTTGAATATTCGCTTTCCAATTTGGCGAGCGTTGGGGCAAGTGATACAGGCAAAAATTCGTTACATGATTACGCCTATGGCAATCATCGACTTACTGGCAATTTTACCCAGTTATGAAACGTTCCGTTTCTTACGGGTGTTTATGGTGTTTCGCTTACTTAAGTTGTTTCGCCATTTTCACAGCATCAAAGTATTCGTCAATATTTTAAGTAATAAACGTTTTGAATTGTATACCTTGGGGATTTTTTTAGGCTTTTTGATGTTCATTGGCAGTATCGTGATTTATTTGTTTGAAAGTCACGCTGAAGGTGGGCAAATTAAAAACCTGTTTGATGGCTTTTATTGGTCAGTTGTGACGTTATCGACTGTGGGTTATGGTGATATTGTCCCGCACTCCATGAGTGGACGTTTAGTTGCTATCATTCTGATTTTCAGCGGTATTTGCGTTTTGTCATTTTTTACGTCGATTATGGTGTCAGGATTTAGCGAAGAAATCTATCATTTGCGTGAAAATCGCGCTTACACTGAAATCAAACGGTACGACAACTTTGCAATTCTCTGTGGATTTGGACGTGTCGGTCAGCATATTGCTAAACAATTGTCGAAAGATAAATTGCAGTTCGTCGTTATTGACGCGCAATTAGAAAACATTCTCAGAGCAAAAGAACTCAAATATACCGTCATCCATGCGGATGCGAGTAAAAATGGCGTATTGACCAGTGCGGGGATTAACAGTGGCGCGCCCAGTGT
>DALYHZ010000297.1:0-2675 GCA_031970635.1 Methylococcaceae bacterium
GACCATCGGCGATAACCATTTCTAATGGATGATTCAAAAGACCGCCGTTAGCATTGATTTCATTTAATGCCAAACGCACCGCATCCACTAAGGGCGTTTCGCTAATTGCCATTGTGCCGGTTAAAGAATGTAGTACACCAATTCGGATTGGGTGCGACGATTTTTGATTAAAAAACTGCCAAATCGCAATAACTGTTACGAATCCTAAAATTAGTAGCGAAATCCGCTGGTAGTTAATAGTAGAATGCTTCATTTCTAAACAAACTTGTTGAAAAATCCCACATTAACACACCACTTATGCTTACAACAGACATTCCCATTCCACTTCTTGGTTTTGCCGCCGCCAGCGGTATGGGAAAAACAACGCTTTTAACGCAACTTATCCCCATATTAAAAAAGAAACAGTTGCGTGTTGGTGTGATTAAACACAGTCATCATGACTTTGAAATTGATTATGAAGGTAAAGATAGTTTTCGTTTACGACAAGCGGGGGCAACGCCTACCGTTTTAGTGTCTAAGCATCGGCAAGTGCTAATTCGAGAAGCTACCTCATTAAAAGAACCCACATTAGAGAAACAAGTTGCGTTATTTTCGCGTGAAGAAGTGGATTTAATTTTAGTTGAGGGGTTTCGTCATGAGCCATTTGCAAAAATTGAATTACGCCGTGCTGATTTAAATCAGCCTTTTTTGTATCCAAATGATGCTCATATAATCGCCATTGCTACCGACAGCAATGTTAATACACATTTGCCACAATTAAATTTAAATCAACCTGACGAAATTGCCGCTTTTATTATGCAAACCTTTTTAAAATTATGAGCATTGAACCCTGCGTTATTACCGAAAAAAAACCATTATTGTCTGTAGAAGATGCCCAACAGCGCATTTATGAAGCCATTTCATCATTAACTGAAAACGAGACGGTTCCATTAAAACAAGCGATTGGACGTGTACTTGCTCAAACGATTTTTGCGCCAATTGATTTACCGATAGCGCGTAACGCGGCAATGGACGGTTATGCGTTTGCAAGCGAATCGTTTAATGAAACATTAAGCGTTGTGGGGACATCGTGGGCGGGAAAACCTTTTGACGGCATATTAAAAACGGGCGAATGTGTGCGTATTTTTACTGGCGCAATATTGCCTGAAAATGCGGATTCGGTCGTCATGCAAGAACACGTTAGTGTTGAAGGTTCGCAAATTCATTTACCCACTGATGTGGCATTACGAAAAAATGTGCGTGAAATCGGTGAAGATGTGCGTGTCGGTGACGTGTTATGTTTTGCTAAGAAAACGCTTACGGCTGTTGATTTAGGACTACTTGCGGCAACAGGTATTCAAAACGTTCCCGTTATTCGACCAGTGAAAATTATTTATTTTTCAACAGGTGATGAATTGGTTTCATTAGACACACCTTTAACACGCGGCAAAATTTATGACAGCAACCGTTATAGTTTGCATGGATTATTGCAAAATCCATGTTATGACATTGTTGATGGTGGTGTAATTTTAGATGATAAAGCCGAATTGCAACGTGTCTTAACTCAAGCAGCAACTGACTTTGATGTCATTATTACCACTGGTGGTGCGTCAGTCGGTGAAGCCGATTATGTAAAAGCGGTTTTAGCTGAATGTGGCGAAGTCAATTTTTGGAAAATTGCCATGAAACCAGGTAAACCTTTAGCTTTTGGAAAAATAGGCGCGTGTTATTTTTTTGGTTTACCCGGAAATCCTGTTGCGGTTATGACGACGTTTGATGTGATTGTAAAATCTGCTCTGCGTTATTTAGCAGGCGAAGAAATTAAAAAACCATGGCAACTGACCGCTATTTGTACCACACCTTTAAAAAAATCGCGGGGACGACAAGAATATCAACGTGGCATTTTACAACAAACTGAAAATGGTGAATTTCAGGTCGCTTCGGCAGGTCATCAAGGCTCACATGTTTTAAGTAGTACAAGTCGTTCAAATTGTTATATTTCGCTGTCTGCTGATTGTGCTGGTGTACAAATTGGCGATGTTGTTACCGTGATTCTTCAAGCGTTTTAATTATGATGAACCCCAAATTTTCTGCGGATTTAATTCGCGCTTTAAATGATGTGGCTATTCTTACAGTCACTGATTTACAAGGACATATCATTTTTGCTAATGAGCAGTTCTGCCATTTATCAGGCTACAGCCAAGAAGAATTGTTAGGTGCAAAGCATAATATTGTCAATTCGGGAACGCATACAAAAGAATTTTTCGCTGTCATGTGGAAAACCGTTGCAACAGGCAATGTCTGGTTTGGTGAAATTTGTAATCGTGCTAAAGATGGACATTTATATTGGTTACAAGCCACCGTTTTTCCCATTTTCGATGAAGAAACAAAT
The DNA here is from genome assembly GCA_031970635.1 of Methylococcaceae bacterium. Taxonomy (GTDB): domain Bacteria; phylum Pseudomonadota; class Gammaproteobacteria; order Methylococcales; family Methylomonadaceae; genus UBA10906. Next base: position 2,372 of record DALYHZ010000297.1, read on the forward strand.
CAGATTTGTAATTATGCCGCCATTCGTTTTGATATTAGTGAAAAGAAAAATTACGAAAAAATATTAAAACGACGAGCATCTGATTATCTTGCCGCTCTTGAGACAACAGATGGTTTTTGTCAAATTGAAAATAGAGGTTATTTTTTAGAAGTAAGCGATAGTTATTGTCACATTACCGGATACAGTCGTAACGAACTGTTGAAAATGAATATTTCGGATATGGATGCCTCTGACAATATTGAAGAACGCGCTAAAAATTTAAATTGTATTGTTCGTGGAGATGGTCGCACTTTTGAAATGAAGC
>DALYHZ010000298.1:0-2666 GCA_031970635.1 Methylococcaceae bacterium
CCTCTTTCAAATTCGTTGGAACAAAAACTTCTTCACCACGTTCGGCGATACGAACGGGCGGAATACGAACAACATCACCGGTGACTAATCGATAATTTACGTCGACACGCCCTTTATTGACGCGAACTTCACCTTTACGAACGATGCGATAAATTCGGCTTTTCGGCACACCTTTTAAACGTGTGATTAAAAAATTATCGAGTCGTTGGTCATGATTTTCGTCCGTAATCTCAACTAAAACGACTTTTGTCGGTAACGGATTTTGTTCTGAATTCATTAAGTAATTTGAAGTTTAATAAGTATTAAGGTTAAAGCTCGATTCGCACACCCAATTCGACCACTTTTTCAACGGGAATTTTGAAAAAGCCAATCGCACTGCTGGCGTTATGAAACAAGAAGAGAAAAAGACTGCGTCGCCAAACCGGCATTTTACTACGGCGTTTGAAAGTAATATGTTCATTACCAACGAAAAACGACACATTTGCCATAGCAAGATTTAATCCTTTTTTGCTCGCCAAACTTAAGGCATAACGTACATCGGGACTTTCTTTGAAACCAAAATACAATTTAACGCGATAAAATTGCCCCTGACTACCAAAAGAACGAATTTTAATTTGCTGGTCTTCGTGATCGACGTAAGGTTCATCGGTAGTCACAATCGTTAACACAATAATATTTTCATGAACAACGTGATTGTGTTCTAAATTGTGCAATAACACTTGTGGAATGCCGTGCAGATTTCGCGCTAAATAAATTGCAGTGCCTTTAACTGTCACTAATTCATGCGTATTTATTTTTTCTTCTAACTCTTCAAAAGAGACTTTTTTATCATCGATAGCTTCAGCAAGCACAGCCCGACCTCGAATCCAGGTGGTCATAAGTAAAAATAACATACCGCCCACGGCTAAAGGTAACCAGCCGCCAGAGAGAATTTTCAAACTATTTGACGATAAAAATATTGAATCAACTATCATAAACAGCCCTAAAAACCCATAACTCACAACAGGATTCCAACGCCATAACGCATGTATCACGATAAATGACAAAATCGTATCAATCATCATCGTACCTGTTACCGCAATCCCATAAGCAGATGCTAAATTTGAGGATGATTCAAAACCTAATACCAATACAAATACAGCAAACATTAGCATCCAATTCACGGTTGGCACATAAATTTGCCCAATTTCACTATCAGAAGTATGTGTGACATTCATGCGAGGGCAATAACCTAATTGAATGGCTTGTTTTGTAATGGAAAATGCACCTGAAATCACCGCCTGTGAGGCAATCACGGTTGCCAAGGTTGATAAAATCAACATGGGATACAATGCCCATGACGGTGCAAGTAAATAAAAGGGGTTCTCAATAGCTTCAGGATGTTGTAATAACAACGCGCCTTGTCCGAAATAATTACATAACAAAGCAGGGAAAACAAAACCAAACCATGCAAATCGAATCGGCTTTAAACCAAAATGCCCCATATCAGCATATAACGCCTCAGCCCCTGTCATAACAAGAACCACTGAACCCATAATTAAAAAGCCTTTGACACCTAATTCAGCTAATAAATGAACCGCATGACATGGATTTAATGCCATTAAAACCTGAGGCTGTTCAATAATTTGCGTTATGCCTAAAAATGCTAATATGCTAAACCAAACAATCATCACGGGCGCAAAGATTTTACCAACTTTTGCCGTGCCTTTTTCTTGAATCAAAAATAATAAGGCTAAAACGACTAGCGTAATCGGAATAACAAAATGTTCTAATTTGGGCGCAATAACTTGTAACCCCTCGACCGCACTTAACACCGAAATTGCAGGTGTAATGACACTATCACCATAAAATAACGTCGCACCTAAAATTCCCATTGTAATAATGAGTTGTTTTTTGTTCGGATTATTTTTCGTTGCCAGTAATGCCAAAGCCGTCAATGCCATTACACCACCTTCGCCTTTGTTATTGGCTCGCATGATGAGAATAGCGTATTTAAGCGCGACCACTAACATAAGTGACCAAAAAATCAGTGATAACACGCCTAAAATATGCGTCGAATCCATTGTTAAATGTTCACGAAAAATCTCTTTTACCGCATATAACGGACTTGTTCCAATATCGCCGAAAACCACGCCAATACTTCCAAAGGTTAAAGCGGCAAGTTGCTTACTATTGTGTTGTTTAGTTTGATTTAACATAACTTAGAAATAACGTCCGTTAATTAAAAAATGTGCGGCAATACTGCCAAAAAAGCCAAGTGCAATGACGGGTGTCCATTTTAAGTGTTGCGTAAAATTATAAATTCCTTTTGCTTGTCCCATTAAACCTACGCCAGCCGCTGAGCCAACCGCCAATAAACTACCTCCAACACCAGCGGTCAATGTAACCAGTAGCCATTGTCCTTGCGATATATCAGGGTTCATCGTTAAAACCGCCAACATAATAGTGCCGTTATCAACAAATGCAGACGCAATTCCTACTAAGATGTTTGCCGTAGTCGGATCAATTGCCCCATACAAATGATGCGATGCAAATGTTAAATAACCAATGAAACTCAACCCCCCTACCGCAACCATTACACCGTAAAAAAATAACAGCGTATCCCATTCTAAATTAGCAACTTTTTGGAATACGTCAAAACCTTGTTCTTTAACTGAATCGTGTTC
>DALYHZ010000299.1:0-2659 GCA_031970635.1 Methylococcaceae bacterium
CTCGGCAGATGATTTTCGTTATTTTGTAGATCATTGTCATCAAAACAATATTGGAATCATTCTTGACTGGGTTCCAGCCCATTTTCCTAAAGATAATTTTGCATTGGCGCGTTTTGATGGTAGTGCATTGTATGAACATGAAGACCCTCGCAAAGGTGAACATCGTGATTGGGGAACGTTAATTTACAATTTTGGTCGTAATGAAGTTCGCAATTTCTTACTTTCCAGTGCAATTTTTTGGTTGGAAGAATTTCATCTCGACGGGTTGCGTGTGGATGCTGTGGCATCAATGTTGTATTTAGACTATTCGCGCGAGGCTGATGATTGGATACCAAATTGTTACGGCGGTAATGAAAATTTAGAAGCGATCGATTTTCTACGCGAACTCAATACCGTTACACATCAACAACAACCCGGTACGGTAATTATCGCTGAAGAATCTACCTCATGGCCACAAGTGACCCGACCAACATGGGCAGGCGGATTAGGGTTTTCAATGAAATGGAATATGGGATGGATGCACGATGTTTTAGCGTATATGCAACAAGACCCTGTACATCGTCAATACCACCATAATCAACTCACTTTTGGGATGTTGTATGCGTTTAGCGAAAATTTCGCTTTGCCGTTTTCGCATGATGAAGTTGTTCACGGCAAAGGCTCTATGCTCAATAAAATGCGTGGCGATGAGTGGCAACGTTTTGCAAATTTACGCTTGTTGTATACTTTCATGTTTGCATACCCAGGTAAAAAATTGCTGTTTATGGGCAATGAATTTGGTCAAGGCACGGAATGGAATTTCAGAAAAGATTTGGATTGGTACGTTTTAGATTACCCGCTTCACAGTGGATTACAAACGTTGGTAAAAGATTTAAATCATCTTTATAAAACTGAATCTGCTTTGCATCAATATGATTTTGAACAACGTGGTTTTGAATGGATTGATTGCCATGATGTACAACAATCTATTTTGTGTTTCCAACGCACGCATGGACAAGCACATTTGGTTGTCGTACTAAATTTCACGCCTGTGATAAGAGAAAATTATCGCATTGGTGTGCCAGAACAAGGCGTTTATCGTGAAATTTTCAATTCGGATTCTGAATATTACGCTGGCACAAACACCGGTAATGGTGCAGTAGAAACCATTGATGAGCCTTGGATGAATCAGCTCTTTTCTCTCAACTTAACCTTGCCGCCGTTAGGGGCAATTATTTTAAAACTATAAGAAAAACCAAGTGTTATGAAAAAAATACTTTTTGTCACCAGTGAGGCACACCCGTTAATAAAAACGGGCGGACTTGCTGATGTGTCATGCAGTTTACCCAAAGCACTTACTGCATTGGGGCAGGAAGTGAAGTTAATTTTGCCCAATTATCGGGCGTTAAAGCTGACGCGAAATGTGCAATTGCGTAGCGTGTTAAAAATTGGCAATCATACGGTGCAACTGTTGGAAACCGCCTTGCCTGATAGTGATGTGACGGTTTGGCTAGTGGATTGTCCTGAATATTTTGGCATGGCAGGCAATCCGTATGTTAATCAAAACGGTGTTGCACATGCCAATAATGCAGAACGTTTTGCGTTATTTTGTCGGACGGCAGTTGAAGTAGCAATGAATCGCGCTCAATTAGATTGGAAAGCCGATATTGTGCATTGTAATGATTGGCAAACGGGTTTAGTGCCTGCTTTATTATCGCTTGAATATCAATGCCCTGCGACGGTATTCACCATTCACAATATGGCATATCAAGGATTATTTTCGGGTTTAACGGCGGCAAAATTGCAATTACCCAGTCAGTTTTTAACGCCAGAAGGATTAGAATTTCATGGCATGGTTTCGTTTATTAAAGGCGGGATTGCGTATGCTGACAAAGTGACAACTGTTAGTCCCTCTTATGCACGAGATATTCAAACTGCTGAACTGGGTTACGGTTTAGAAGGATTATTAGTTTATCGTAATGATGATTTAATGGGGATTATCAACGGTGTTGATGGTGATTGGAATCCCGAAAATGATCCACTAATTGTGCAAAACTACAATCAACACTCGTTACATCTTAAAGTGCAAAATAAAACGGCATTACAAGAACGGTTAAATTTGCCGGTAGATGAAAAAGTTTTAATGCTAGGTTTGATTAGCCGATTAGTCGAACAAAAAGGCATCGACATGATTTTGGATTGTATGCCCGAATTGATGGTATTACCAATTCAAGTGGTATTGCTTGGTAGTGGCGACAAAAGTTTTGAACAACGTTTAATTCAATTTGCCGCAACATATCCACATAAAATGGCATTAACGTTAGGTTACAATGAAGAATTAGCTCATTTAATTGAGGCAGGGGCGGACGTATTTTTGATGCCATCACGTTTTGAACCGTGCGGATTAAATCAAATGTATAGCCAATGCTATGGCACGTTACCGATTGTTAGAAATACGGGCGGGTTAGCCGACACGGTCGTCGATACATTGCCTGAAACACTGGCGAATCAAACGGCAACAGGTTTTGTATTTAATGAGGCAAATGCAGGTTCATTATTAGAAACCATTAAACGTGCAATCCTTTTGTATGATTTTCCTGAAACGTGGCGAAACGTACAAGTTAATGGAATGAATCGTGATTTTTCAGATCCGATCATTAACTGGCACACACCTGGCGAG
>DALYHZ010000300.1:0-2657 GCA_031970635.1 Methylococcaceae bacterium
CCCCATGCCATAATCAATTACTGCAACGCTAGACATCACAACACTCCTTTCGTTGAAGGCATAATACCGCTCATTCTTTCATCTAAAGTCATCGCATTTCGCACCGCACGACCAAAGGCTTTAAACACCGTTTCAGCGATATGATGCGCGTTGACACCTTTTAAATTGTCAATATGTAACGTCACATTTGCATGATTAACAAAACCTTGGAAAAACTCGCGCAATAATTCCACTTCAAAATTCCCAAGCCATTCGCGTTTAAACGTTACGTCATAAAACAAACTCGGACGACCTGAAAAATCAATCACGACACGCGAAAGCGATTCATCGAGCGGCACATAAGCATGACCATAACGCGAAATCCCTTTTTTATCGCCCAAAGCTTTGGTGAAGGCTTGCCCTAACGTGATGCCAATATCTTCGACGGTATGATGCGCGTCGATGTCTAAATCGCCTTTTGCATGAATGCTCATATCAATCATGCCGTGCCGTGCGATTTGATCGAGCATGTGATTTAAAAAAGGGACACCGGTTTGAAAATCGGTTTTACCTGAACCATCTAAATTTAATGTAATGGTGATTTGCGTTTCGAGCGTATTGCGCTCAACCGTTGCAATGCGTGAAGTCATGATTATTTTGAGGTTGGACTAAAACAAAATTAGCGATAACACTTAAAAAATGTTATCGCTGAGTTTTTTGTAGCTTTTTAAAGATTTAACGCAACAATTCTAAAATGCCTTCTAATTCGCCAATCATTTGATGAATCAATTGTTTGCTAATTGTTGAATCATTTTTCGCATCAGCACTCGACAAATGCGCTTTCGCACCGCCGATGGTGTAGCCTTGTTCGTAAAGCAATGAGCGAATTTGCCGAATAACCAACACATCATGACGTTGATAATGTCGACGATTACCGCGCCGTTTAACCGGATTGATTTGGGAAAATTCCTGCTCCCAATAACGCAAAACATGCGGTTTAACACCACATAATTCACTCACTTCGCCAATACTGAAATAGCATTTTGCCGGAATTGCCGGCAGTTCATTATTATTACTCGGCTCCAGCATATGCTTCTTCTCGTGCTTTAAGTTTTTGACCCGATCTAAACGTCACCACGCGCCGTGCCGTAATCGGAATTTCTTTACCTGTTTTTGGATTTCGTCCTGGACGACTGGTTTTATCACGCAATTCAAATTTACCAAAACCAGAAAGTTTGACTTGCTCACCATGATCTAAAGAACGTTTAATTTCTTCAAAAAAAAGGTCCACTATATCTTTCGCTTCGCGTTTATTTAACCCTAATTCGTCAAATAAATTCTCTGCGAAATCTGCTTTTGTTAATGCCATACTCAATCTCTTAATTTTGCGCCCGTTTTTTGGGTCAAGGTGTCTAGGAACGTGCTAACTATAGCATCAATTTCGGTATCTGTAAGCGTTTGTGCTTGATTTTGCAGAGCTAAACTTAGCGCAACACTTTTGAAACCGTCATCAACGCCTTTGCCTCGATAAACGTCAAAAACCGTTACCTCTTGTAACATGGCTTCATTACAAGCACGAATTGCGCCGGTTATATCGCCCACATTGACTTCTTCTTTAACCAGCAACGCTAAGTCACGACGCACTGATGGAAATTTTGATAACGATTTGAAACTTGCACGTTGTTTTTGCAACAACAAATCTTGCGATAATTCAAACAAAAATACCGGCGTTTCAAAGCCTAATTGTTGTTCCAAAGTCGGATGCAACATGCCCAACCAACCAATGACATCGCCATTTTCAGCCAGAATTTTCGCGCTTTGACCTGGATGCAAGGTTTCATGTGAAACAGCGACAAACTGTACTTCGCAACCAGTCAACGCAAACATCGCTTCAACGTCAGCTTTCACATCATAAAAATCGACCGCGCGCTCTTTTTCGCCCCATTGCTCATTTAACGCGCTGCCTAACGCTAAACCTGCAAGCATTTTCTCTTGTTTGGTTTCGTCGCCAATTTGTACAAAACGCAAACCTGATTCAAACAACCGCACGCGCGTTTGTTGACGATTCGTGTTATGCAATGCCGCTGTTAATAATCCGCCCCACAAGTTGGTTCGCATGACAGCAAGTTCGGCAGAAATTGGATTTTGCAATTTAATAAATTCAGCACTTGGCGCAATCGCCGTTTGCATCGCTTCATCAATGAAACTGTAAGTAATCGCTTCTTGATAACCTCTATCAACCAGCAAATCTTTTACGCGCTCTAAATCTAAAACATTTTCGGTTGCCTGATTTAACGCAGAACGCACTAAAATTTGATTGTTTGGCAAATTGTTGTAACCGTAAATCCGCGCAATTTCTTCAATCAAATCCGCTTCGATGGCAATGTCAAAACGGAAACTTGGCGGCGTGACTTTCCAGCCGTCAGCTTGCGATTCGACTTGCATTCCTAAGCGTTGCAAAATGCTTGTCACGGTTTCGTTTTCAAACGTGATACCTAAAATTTTATTGAGTTTTTCAGTACGCAAAGAAATTGGTTCACGTTTTGGCAATTCAGACGTTGTCGTAACGTCGGTAATGTTACCCGCTTGACCGCCGCAAATTTCTAAAATCAATTGCGTAGCGCGTTCAATGGCGCGATTTTGCAATTCAAAATCTACGCCGCGTTCAAAACGGTGTG
>DALYHZ010000301.1:0-2618 GCA_031970635.1 Methylococcaceae bacterium
AAATCATATTTAAAAGCGTGCGGCACGCTCTGGTTTGAACACGGTTACAATCAAGCACAAGCTGTGCAAACGATTTTGACAGAATTAAATTATTCGGCTGTTCAAACTTATCACGATTTAGCAGGGCAAGCGCGCGTTACGACAGGGAAATTCACTTAACCACTTTTAAAGGTCGCGTTATGAAAATTCATCAATTTGCAACAGAAGATGCACTTGCCAGTTTGCACAGTCGGCACGAAGGTTTAACGGCGATTGAAGCGGCGAAACGATTAAAAGAATATGGCAAAAATCAAATTGATGAAGTGCGCGGCGAATCCTTAACATGGCGATTTGTAAAAGAATTTACACATTTTTTCGCACTTATTTTATGGGTTGCCGCAGGACTTGCGTTTTTCGCCGAATCGCAACAGCCTAATGAAGGTATGCAAACGCTTGGTTATGCGATTTTAGGCGTGATTTTAGTTAATGGTTTATTTTCATTTTGGCAGCAATATCGTGCTGAACGGGCAATTGGCGCATTGCAAAAATTATTACCTCATTACGTTAATGTTCTGCGCGATAATCAGATTAAACAAATTTTTGCCGCCGAATTAGTGATTGGCGATTTATTGCTTTTACAAGAAGGTGATAATGTTCCCGCCGATTGTCGATTACTCGAGGCATTTTCATTGCGTGTCAATAATGCGACTGTGACGGGCGAGTCCTTGCCGCAAGCGCGTGATGCCCTGCCTTCAAATGAAGAAAATTTGCTTCACAGTCGCAATACCTTATTAGCCGGCACATCGATTGTATCTGGTGAAGGACGCGCCCTTGTTTTTGCAACGGGCATGCACACCGAATTCGGTAAAATCGCGCATTTAACGCAAACAGCTATAAAAAGTGATTCACCATTGCAACGTGAAATTATTCGCTTAAGTCATATCATCGCGTTTCTTTCTGTTGGCTTAGGTGCAATTTTTTTTGTGATTGGTCAAAGTATCGGTTTGTCATTTTGGGCAAATTTTATGTTTGCCATAGGTATCATTGTCGCCAATGTGCCTGAGGGATTATTACCCACAGTTACACTCTCGCTTGCGATGGCAACGCAACGCATGGCAAAACGTAACGCGCTTATTCGACATTTGCCATCCGTAGAAGCCTTAGGTTCTGCAACTGTTATTTGCACGGATAAAACGGGAACGTTAACGCAAAACTTGATGTCGGTTTGTGCAGTCTATTTACAAGGACAATTGTTTAATACAACAGAGTTACAACGACAACCGGATGTAATTCAAGCCAATCGGCGTTTTTTTGAGAATGCACTGCACTGTCACAATCTTAAAGAAACGATGAGAGATGACAAATGGCAATTGTTCGGCGATCCGATGGAAGTTGCACTCGTTCACACAGCAAAAACGTGTTTAGGTGAAACCTTGGCGTATCCCAAAATTAACGAAGTCGCGTTTGATACGGATCGCAAACGTATTTCTACCATTCATCAAACACCTCAAGGCGTGGTGTTATATTGCAAAGGGGCATTGGAAACAGTATTGCCTTTATGTACGCATGTGCAACAAGGTGAAACGCTTGTTGCGATGACACCAGAATTGCGTAAACAATTTATTCACGCACAAGAAGCCATGGCGGATAAAGGATTACGAGTATTGGCATTTGCATGGCGTGAAATTGAAAAAGGTCATAACAGTGAAGCGCAAGAACAAGCGTTAACGTTTTGCGGTCTGGTTGGCTTAGAAGATCCGCCACGACCTGAAGTCCCTGAAGCGATGCGACAATGCCGCGAAGCAGGCATTAAAGTGATTATGGTGACAGGGGATCATCCGCATACCGCATTGGCAATCGGACGGCAAATCGGGCAAGTGTTATCTGAAAATCCTGTTGTGATTACAGGCGAGCGGTTGCGTAAATTGTCTGAAACTCAATTACAGCTCGCGTTAGATGCCCCTGATATTATTTTCGCGCGTGTTGCCGCTGAACAAAAAATGCGCATTGTGGCCGCTTTAAAAAAGAAACAACACATCGTCGCGGTAACAGGTGATGGCGTAAATGATGCGCCGGCATTAAAGCTTGCTGACATTGGCATTTCAATGGGAATTGTTGGAACTGATGTCGCCAAAGAAGCCGCCGATATGATTTTGCTTGATGATAATTTCGCAACGATCATTGCCGCAATCGAAGAAGGACGGGCAGTTTATGATAATGTGCGCAAATTCTTCACTTACATTTTGACGCATAATATTCCTGAATTAGTGCCATTTTTGGCATTTGTATTATTACAAGTCCCCTTACCTTTAACGGTATTACAAATTTTGATTATCGATTTAGGAACCGATACATTGCCTGCTTTAGCGTTAGGTGCAGAAAAACCCGATGCAGGAGTCATGCAAAAACCGCCCCGTTTAAAAAATGAACATTTAGTAAATTTCCGATTATTAGCGCATTCTTATTTATTTTTAGGTGTTATCGAAGCGTGTGCGGCGATGTCTGCCTATTTCTTTGTGTTGCATCATGGCGGCTGGCATTGGGGAGAAAATTTAGACAATCATAATCCACTTTATATACAAGCAACCACGGCATGTTTAGGCGCAATCATTGTGATGCAGGCGATGAATGTGTTTCTT
>DALYHZ010000302.1:0-2554 GCA_031970635.1 Methylococcaceae bacterium
CACCATCTTGGATTAGCTGTTGATAAATGCCTTTTTCCCACTTATCAACTTTTGCCTTTTTGCTGATTAACGCACGGTCAATTCCAGTTTCGGCATTTATCTCACTGAGGCTTCTTCCGGTTTCAAAAAGAGCCTTGGCTTTTGCCCATAATTCAGGTGTTGCTTTAGCCATTGATTACGCTTGCGCGAGCAAAGCCATCAAGCGTGTTGCGCGACCATGGACTTGTTTTGCCCAGCGTGAATTTAAACCATCTTGTGCCGCTTTTTCAAAATCACCCTGTTCAGCATCCGCAAGCATAGTTTTGAACTGTTCGACACCTTTTACGCCCATGTTGTATGCCATATCAACAAGTACGATTTGCGCGTCTTCAGGCAATGCACTGAAGAAATCTAAATCGGAGGCTAAATGCTGATACGTTTTTTCAACTTCTTCTGCGAGCAATTCTTCGGCGCGTTCTTCGGCGATACCGTTAGCGCGAATATCGGCGATTTCATCATGGGATAAATGCGCTGGATTGGCTTCTAAGTTGTACCCAATACCGACTGTATCGATGCCCATCGTGTCTTTATAGACGTGAGTTCTAAAACCTTCGTCTTGTTTCAATAATTCAATTATTTTTTGTTTCATTTTTTATCCCCTTCTAAACCAAATTTTTTGGCTTGATTAACAAAAAAAACATCAAGAATATGAATGGCTTTACTACCCATCACGCCCGAAGACGCGATAATTGCGCCTTTTAGCATCGAATCAATATCTTGTGTTTCGCATAAGTAAAAAGTGACTATTCCAACAAACGAACTAATCACTAGCTCAGTCAATAATTCTAAAAACGAAAAACAACGCCCTTTTCCCTGCTTAATTTTTCGTAAATAGCCCACCAATCCCCCCCAAGACGAAAGAAAAATAACCCAAAGGTAGGTTAGAACTGAGTAGGTCATGGGGTCTTTGGTAGGCATTACGTCATCAATCAATTAAAAGTTTCGTTGACTGATACGTTAAGGAATCAAAGGGGGATTTTCTAATCGCGCGGTTTAGTAAAATGGGCGAATTTGCGTTTTTTAATAGGCATAAAAACCACCGTCCAGTTTTGGATAGTGGTTTTGTGGGTTCGATAATCGCCGTCAACGGCGAATTTAAAAACGCAATCGATTGCGTATTTAAAACCGACAACCTAAACCGACTAGATAAAATACGGCTTTGCAGGCATAAAAAAGCCTCGATAACTTTTGTCATCGAGGCTTTATGTTTAATTTACCTGCGGCAGCTGAACGTTTAAATACTCATCGAGTTCAGGAATTGGCATCGTGCTGTAATTTTTCAGCAATTCATCCAATTTTTTGTCATTCTCAAGAATGAAATCGTCGTCAAGCTCACAGGAATCGGTTGGTTCAATTCCATTCATGAGCCGTCCTCACGGTTGTGAGTTAGGCTTAATAATTCAACGCAAATCGAATGCCCGATACAATATCATCGAGCTTTTTAAATGCGTCGTATTCTTTCAGTGTCAAAACGACGCAACCAGCAGGAATTGGCTCAACCTTTTGTGCAGGTGGTGGTAACGCTTTTGTATTGGCTTTATGGCGTAAGGTTTCAAGCTCGTTTTCGGCGATTAACACCATGCCCTCAGGTGTCATATATTCCGACGCGACAGATTCATCAACCAATTCACCCGACACCACACGAAACCGTTCAGGAATGGTGTAAATGTTTGGTTGGCTACCGCCATGTTCGTATCGTTTTTTTATAACGGTTAAAAAACCTGCCTCTACTAAATCAGTTAAGTTTTTACTGGTCGTACTTCTTTCAATGCCACACAATGGAGCTAAGTCAGTAATTGAAATTTGGCACTGACCGTTTTCATCGGCTCGACTTGCAAGAATAAGCATCATGATTTTTTGCTGGGCTGTCATTCTTGCGTTTAACAGTTCGGGAAAACCTGCTGGAGTTTGGGGCGTGAGGGATTTAGTTTTTGGAAACAACTTGGCGTGCATCAAATTGAAGGCGTTTATGTAGGCTTCTTTGATTGCGAAGGCTTTTGCACCTGTGTAACTCATTACAACCATGATGAAACCATCTTTTGTGAGTTCGTACATTTTGTACTTTGTCATCAAGCCTAAGTTATTTGGTTGCTCATACTCGGACAGCCCAAAATTGGTTTTTCCGAAAATATCAGATACTTGCATCATTATTTTCTCAATATCACGCAAAACGTGCTTGTGTTGTTTGCTGAATTTTTCAGCAATAATGAGGGAAGTTGTTTTGATTTCGTCGCCTTGAGCGAAAACGAATGAGGTGAAATCTAAAGATAATGCTTGAGTGGTCATAATGACCTCCTTTTTTGTGTTAATTTCGACATTAACGCTCCCGAGGGAGCGCGATTATGGAGGGTCGAAACAGCCAAAAAAGGAAACTGCTCTCATCCTTGCGGGTAGAGAACTCCATAACCGCACAATAAGTAATCATGCCTAAACACAATTACAGTATTACTACTGCCTAAGGGGCAGCACCTTTTTTGGATTTGTTTATGAGTTTCGACGCTCACGGGGGTATCCT
>DALYHZ010000303.1:0-2514 GCA_031970635.1 Methylococcaceae bacterium
TTTTGATAACTCGGAATCGTGCCGCGTCGCACAGAAACTAAAAATTGTTTGCCGACAAAAATGTGTGTTTCGCCAAATTCAACGCTGTTTTGTGTCAGCATGGCAGAATGTAAAACCACAAATAATGAATCGCCGTATTCTTCTAATTTTGGGCGTTGATGCGCTGACAACGTGTCTTCAATTGCCAGCTCATGCAAACTAAATTCTTCTTGGATTTTTTTGATTAACGCGCTGTCAGGATTAAGCAAACCCAGCCACACAAAGGTGTCTTCTTGCTTGATAACTTCGCTGATGTCGTCAAGGGTTACATCGCCTAATCGAATGCCTTTTTGATAGGCAACGCAATTCATAATCATGGGGTTAATTGCCAAAGTAAAACCTGTTTTAGTAATTGAATAAAATGTTAAAAATTGTAGCTAAGTTTAGGACGAGTTGGTGTAAAAATGCTGTTAAATTTTATAATCTGCTGACAATGTGGCGTTTTCTGATAATCAGGAGAAAAATTTATGGATATTCCTCAACAAGCAGAAATAGTAAATAACTTTAACCTTAAAGATTGGGTTTTAATAGTAGGTGCAATTATCAGTATCTGTTCTCTTCTTATATCTGCATGCTCCTTTGGATTTTCTTTGAAGAATAAACGCAATGCTGATTTAGACGATAAAGTAAAATTGATAAGAAAAAATTTGATTGAATATAAACTTGCAATCAACGAGTTGAATACGTTGATTGCAAATTTATTGATTAGTGAAATCATTGCTGAGTTTATTTCAGAGTTAAAAAAGAATCTTGGTGAACAGTTCGTTAAGTCGTCAGATATAACTGATTATATTTTCCATGAATCGAACCAGTCGTTTATCAAACATCTATTTACTGTAACAGTAGGTCGTTCAAGATATTATGCAAAATTACAAGAAACGATTTCCAGAATAGAAAAAACTCAAGTGGAAATACAAAGAGTTTTGCCTGTTACATCTAACATTTTCATATGTGTTAATGAAATACTGAAAATCTCGGCACAACAACCATTTCGTATCAATACAATTGCAACCTTACTTAATGCAAGTAAAAAAGATATCTTGCCTGCTGTAGAAAATCTTAATGAAAATGAAATTGATGCTACATATCGGACAATTTTATTAAAATTACGAGATTACCAAGGCTCCGTCATAAAGCAGCTTTTTCAACAAGATATAGATAATGTGATATACATTTCCGAAAAATTGATTTCTATTTATTGTGAAAAATCAGACATAGAACTAGAAGCTCAAGAAAAAAAAGAAAAAGGACTTAAAGATAAATTGAAACCAATCAATATGATAGGGAACACTAAAACTTTTCATGATGTGCAAAAATTAGAATCTTTTCTTAATTTAATAAAAGAAGATTTATTCGAGATGGCGGAAATTGATGAAATCACGGTAAAAATATACCAACTGAAAGAATCTAATCCGCTTAAAAATGATTGATTTCAAATAAAACTATCCACACCTCGTAAAATTGATGTGGATAGTTGTAAAACAAAACATTTTTGGTTATCTGAACTAAACGCCATCCAACTCCAAATTCAACTTCAACACATTCACTGTCGGTTCACCTAAAAAACCAAATTCGCGCGACTGGGTATTTTGTTCAATTAACGCACGGAGTTTTTCGGGCGAAACATGACGCGCTTTTGCCACACGATTGATTTGATAATTCGCCGCCGCGATGCTGATGTGCGGGTCTAAACCACTGCCTGATGCGGTAATCAAATCGACAGGAACAGGCGTTTTATTTTCTGGGTCAACGGCTTTTAACGCTTCAATTCGCGCTTTGACTGCATCGACTAACGCAGGATTATTCACGCCTAAATTTGAACCACCCGACGCGGCGGCGTTGTAAGCATTTGGCGAAGTCGCAGAAGGTCGTCCCCAAAAATAACGTGGTTCACTAAACGATTGACCAATCAATTCTGAACCAATCACTTTCCCTTTACCGTTGGTTAATAAACTGCCTTCGGCTTTTTCGGGGAAAATCGCTTGCGCTAAAACGGTTACAACGAGCGGATAAACAACGCCTGTTAAAACGCTTAATGCTAAAAATAAAATGAGAGCAGGTTTTAAATGCTTAATCATGACAAGCTCCTTAAACTAAACCGAGTGTGACTAAAACAAGGTCGATGGCTTTAATGCCGATGAACGGCACAATCAAACCGCCTACGCCGTAAATCAACAAATTGTTTTGTAATAATGTCGCGGCACTCATGGGTTTATAACTCACACCTTTTAATGCAACGGGAATTAAACCAATAATAATTAGCGCATTAAAAATCACTGCTGACAAAATCGCGCTCGAAGGCGTTGCAAGTTGCATCACATTCAATACATTCAAGACAGGATAAGTCGTTGAAAATGCGGCAGGAATAATGGCGAAATACTTTGCGACATCGTTAGAAATACTAAACGTCGTCAACGCGCCACGAGTCATAAGCATTTGTTTTCCTGTTTCCACAATTTCAATCAATTTTGTCGG
>DALYHZ010000304.1:0-2508 GCA_031970635.1 Methylococcaceae bacterium
TTGATTTTGAATACTCAAGGCAGTTAGAACGGCTTCAATGCCACCCGCCGCGCCTTCACCGCCTTCTGAAGGCGTCGTAATGTGATACGCATCGCCGCTCATGCCGTAACCGACCAGTTCGGCGTAAATTTTCGCACCACGTGCTTTTGCGTGTTCCAGCTCTTCTAAAACAACGATACCTGCACCATCACTTAATACAAAACCGTCACGGTCTCTATCCCAAGGACGACTTGCTTGTTGCGGCGCATCATTGCGACGTGAAAGTGCTTTTGCGCTGGCAAAACCACCCATTGCAGTCGGCGATGTTGTACAACGCTCTGCGCCACCGGCAATCATCACATCGGCATCGCCGTATTTAATCAAACGTGCCGCATCGCCAATATTGTGCGTTCCTGTCGCACAGGCTGTGACAATCGCAAAATTCGGACCTTTCAAACCGTATTTGATTGATAAATTACCGGAAATCATATTGATAATGTTACCAGGTACAAAAAACGGTGAAATTCGACGCGGACCATTTTTTTCATAGGTTGCATAACATTCTTCAATGCCTGTAATCCCACCAATTCCAGCCCCCACTGCAACACCAATTCGTTCCGCATTTTCTTCGGTTACAACTAAACCCGAGTCTTCAAATGCTTGACAACCAGCGGCAATGCCGTAATGCACAAAACCGTCCATGCGTTTTGCATCTTTTTCAGAAATATATTGACCGATGTCAAGATTGCGAATAACTCCGCCAAATGTTGTCGCAAATGGGGAAATATCAAACGAATCAATTGCACTAATGCCACTTTTGCCGTTGATAATGCCAGCCCAAGTGTCTGCAACCGTGTTAGCTAAGGGCGTAACCGCGCCTAATCCTGTGATGACGACTCGACGTTTCAATGTAATGTACCGTAGGAGAAAAGAAGAAAGAAAAAAGATGTACGATGAAAATGTAGTGGATGAACAGGTTGTCCATCCACACGCACTTCTAATTAAACGTGGGCGGTAACGTAATCAATTGCTTGTTGAACAGTGGTGATTTTTTCTGCTTCTTCATCTGGAATTTCACATTCAAATTCTTCTTCTAAAGCCATAACGAGTTCAACGGTGTCCAAAGAATCTGCGCCTAAGTCATCGACAAATGATGCGTCTGCTGAGATGTCTTCTTTTACACCTAATTGTTCAGAAACAATTTTTTTTACTCGTTCTTCAATGTTACTCATAGTTTTTTCCTCTAACAAAACAAGCTATTAAGATAATGCTTGTCTTGGATATAGTTGTTGTTTTTACTAAAATGCCGCCATCGATTGGCTGACAACGGCGCGAATTATACGGCATATTGCCGTAATGTCACACTTTTACGGCATGAACATGCCGCCATTCACATGCAAGGTTTCGCCAGTAATATAGGCTGCACCGTCCGAAGCTAAAAAGCTCACCGCATGTGCAATTTCTTTGGCTTCACCTAGTCTAGCTAGTGGAATTGCGGTTAATAAATGACTTTTAACATCATCACTTAATTCTTTGGTCATATCCGTATCGATAAAACCGGGTGCTACGGTATTTACTGTAATATTGCGTGAACCAACTTCTTTTGCCAACGATTTGGTAAAACCAATCATCCCTGCTTTTGCCGCCGCATAATTGGCTTGCCCCGCATTTCCTGTCGAACCGACAACCGATGAAATATTGATGATACGACCGGTTTTCGCTTTCATCATGCCACGCAAAACCGCTTTGCTCATACGAAAAACAGACGTTAAATTGGTCGAAATAATATTGTCCCATTCATCATCTTTCATACGCATCTGCAAATTGTCGCGTGTAATGCCTGCGTTATTAACTAAAACATGCGGCGTACCGAATTCATCCGAAATCGATTTCATCACGCTTTCAATGGATTCTACATTTGAAACATCGAGCATTAAGCCTTTGCCGTTTTCGCTTAAATACGATGAAATCGCCGCCGCGCCACTTTCGGAAGTCGCCGTGCCTAAAACGAAAAAGCCATCTTCGGCTAATCGTTCAGCAATTGCGCGTCCAATTCCACGACTTGCACCGGTTACTAAAGCAATTCTTTTAGTCATTTATTTGCTCCATTACATTGTTCATTGTTTCGACATCGTACACACTAAAATGTTCTGCATCTTTGGCAATACGCTTATTTAGCCCGATTAACACTTTTCCTGCACCACATTCAACAAAACGTGTTACGCCTTGGTCTGCCATGAATTTAATCGTATCTACCCAACGCACCGGTTTATAAAGTTGTTCTTTGAGTGCGTGACGAATCAATTCTGGTGAACGATGCGACAACACATCCACGTTATGAATCAACGTCACATCAGGTGCGTTAATAGTCAAATTTTCGAGAGCTTCAGCTAATTTTTCAGCCGCCGGTTGCATTAAGGCACAATGTGATGGCACGCTAACAGGTAATAAAACCGCGCGTTTTGCCCCTGCTTCTTTTGCCCCCGCCATAGCACGTTCAACGGCGGCAGTGTGACCGGCAATGACAAC
>DALYHZ010000305.1:0-1835 GCA_031970635.1 Methylococcaceae bacterium
ACCGACGAAACCACACCGCCTGATAACCCTAAAATCACTTCATCATTGCCGATTTTTTCGCGCACCGCTTTGATGCTGTCGTCGATGATATTGCTCGAATTCCAAAGCGCGGCACATCCGCAAATTTCTAACGCAAAACGTGACAAAATCCGTCCGCCTTGTTTGGTATGCGTGACTTCAGGATGAAATTGCAGCGCGTAGAAATTTTTGTCTTCGTTTGCCATACCTGCAATCGGCGCACCGTCTGAACTGGCAATCAATTTAAATCCTTCTGGCAAATCCACCACGCGGTCGCCATGACTCATCCAAACATCCAGCAAGCCAAAACCTTCCTCTGAAAGATGATCTTCGATTTCATTGAGTAATTTTGAATGCCCACGCGCTCGAATTTGCGCGTAACCAAATTCACGATGGTCAGAGGTTTCGACTTTACCACCGAGTTGTTCAGTCATCGTTTGCATTCCGTAACAAATCCCTAACACAGGAATTCCCAACGCGAATACACTTTGTGGCGCACGCGGCGTATGACCTTCTGTCACGCTTTCAGGACCGCCCGATAAAATAATGCCTTTTGGCGCAAAATTTTGAATTTCTGCATCGGTGCATTCGCATGAATAAATTTCGCAATACACGCCAATTTCACGAATCCGACGCGCAATTAACTGTGTATATTGCGAGCCAAAATCGAGAATTAAAATTTTGTCTGAATGAATATTTGTCATAAAAAGCTCAGGATAAAAGGTTAAAAATTTAGGTTAATTCTTGTCGCCACAAACACTCTTTAATCGTGTCCAAACGGGCTTCGTGGGCGAGTAATTCTTCGTCAGAGCAATGCAAAATCAATAACGGCGGACGGTTAGCCAGCGTGCGAACAATCGGTGTTGCATTAACTGTTTCGGTCACTGTCGTTTCGGTAATGCTTTCTTGCATTAACGAAAATTGTCCGCCCGTCATTCGCAAAAATACGTCAGCTAAAATCTGAGCATCAAGCAACGCGCCATGTAATTCACGATGACTATTATCGATGTTAAACCGTTTGCAAAGTGCGTCTAAATTGTTGCGTTGTGCGGGATAACGTTTTTTCGCTTCAACTAACGTGTCGAAAATCGGACAAAATGCTTCAATTGTTTGTCCATGTTTCAAAAGTTCTAATTCATAATTCAAAAAGCCCACGTCGAACGGCGCGTTATGAATCACTAATTCGCTATCTCGGATGTAATCGAGAAATGAATGCACAATCTCGGCAAATTTTGGTTTAGTGGATAAAAATTCAGTCGTTAAACCATGAACACGCAACGCGCCTTCTTCGCTGTCGCGTTCAGGATTGATATAAACGTGAAAATTATTGCCTGTTAAACGACGGTCAATGAGTTCGACGCAACCAATTTCGATGATTCGATTGCCATCTTTGGTGTTTAAACCTGTGGTTTCAGTATCTAAAACGACGAGACGCGAGGCGTGAGTGTGTTCCACTATTTTTTGCCTATGATTAAATTTATTTTCAAATTTGGAGTGTTATCTGCCGTCTTTCCATGAAATATTTTTTATTTCAATCGGTAAGGCTTTTATGATTTCTTGAAATCCAACTAAATGACTACTTGGTTCTTTCCAAACATATGATTTTAGAAGTTCTGGTACGTTTATTTGTTCATCATTCGATTCTTTAAAAACCAGTGTAATAATCGAAAATTTATCACCTTTTTCACGCTTCTGGCGTATCGCGTAATCAATTTCAGTCGCCAAATAATTTTCATCTTTGTATTCCTTTGTGATGAAAAACACAGCGGCACAAGATTCTTTCATACCTTGTAATAACGCTCTTTCCAATGAATCTC